>JBFIDS010000593.1:0-2375 GCA_041603715.1 Paraconexibacter sp.
GCGGACGGGGTCCTCGGGCCGGGGCCCAGACGCGACGAGCACGGCCTCGGTCGCCACGTCGCCGGGTGGGACGGGGGCGGGCGGCGGGGGCGGCGCGGCCGGAGCGGGGGCCGGCGGCGAGACCGCGGGATCGGCAGGCGCGGGGGGCGGCTCGGGCGCCGGCGGCGGCGCGGGGGCCGGCGGGGCCGCGACGACGGCGCCACCGGTGGCGGGCACGGACGGCAGACCACGCTCGACGATCTCGCAGCTCGGGTCCACCGGATCCCGGGGGTCTGCGAGTGCGCGGTCCGCGGACCCGTTGCCACAGATGGCCCCGAGATCGTCGCGGGCATCGCGCAGGAGCAGCGTGTCGTTCCCCGGGCCGCCGAGCAGCGAGTCCGCCCCCGCACCGCCTTCGAGCTGGTCGTCACCACCCTCCCCGGAGAGCGTGTCGTCCCCGGGCCCTCCGATGAGGACGTCGCCCTTCGGGGTCCCGACGAGGATCTCGACGTCGCCGAGGACCTCGTCCCGCTGGACACCATCGGCCGCGGTGGCGCAGGCGGTCCTGAGTCCGGGGACGACCGGGCGGGAGCCGCGCGCGACGTCCTCGGGGCCGCCGTCGGTGCACTGCGCGTCGCCGACGGCCACCTGGACCCCCGCACGGTCGACGATCCTGGTTTCCCCGTCGAAGAAGTCCGGGGTCGTCTCGTCGGGGACGAACGTGAGCTCCTGGTACTGGACGGTGTCCCGACCGGTCCCTCCCGTGAGCACGTCGCCGCCGAAGCCGCCGACGAGGCGGTCGTCCCCGGCGCTGCCGATGAGCGCGTCGTCGTCGTCCCCGCCGAACAGCGTGTCGTCGTCGGCCTCGCCGACCAGCACGTCGTCGCCGTCCCCGCCGGAGAGCGTGTCGTCACCGGGCCCACCCAGCAGCTCGTCCTCGCCGGAGCCGCCGCTGAGGCTGTCGGCGCCCGGCCCGCCGGAGAGCCGGTCGTCCCCCGAGTCCCCGAACATCGTCACGGGGGCCCGGTTGCCGGTCCCGGTCACCCCGGGTTGGACGCCCGTCGCGGTGAGGACGTCGTCGCCGGTGCCGCCGAAGACGGTGACGCGCGTGTTCTCCTGATTGCGCTGGCGTAAGTAGCGGACCGTGTCGTTGCCGCCCTGCGCCGAGACGCGGATGAGCACCGGCGACCCGAAGAGGACGATGCCCGGGCTGGGGAAGATGGGATCGACGCTGACGGGCGGCGCGACGCACTCCGCCGTGCGGGTGCCGGTCGCCGTGCACTGGCCGGCGACGGTGAACGGGCGGGAGGTCGTGATCTGCACGCGGCGGGTGCCGTCGACCCGTGCGACCGTGATCTGCTCCGCGAGCCCGCTCCCGAGGACCTCGACGGTCGCCTCCGCGGGGGTGCTGACGCGGATGGGGTCCGGCGCCTTCGCCGACGCGCCGGCGACACCCGCGGCGAGGAGCGAGAGGGCGGCGGATCCGACGGCCAGGCCGCGCTGCGCGATGGTGCTCATGTCGACGAGGACGCTCCCGGCGGCTCGATCCTTCCCGGCCCGCACGGGCGGCCGGATAATCCGCGTGCGCCGACCCTCGACCCATGCTCGAGAGTGATGGCGACCCCGATCGCTTTGCTCCCGTCGGGATTTCGGCAGACCCATCAAGACTCTCGACCCGTGATCGAGGGTTCCGTAATCACGCGCAGCAGCGCCTTCAGACCGTGTAGACCGCCCCTTCCCGGGCGACCTCCACGGGACCGTCGAAGGCCTTCTCGGCCTCGCGGCGGGCCCAGAGCGGGTCGAGCTCGTCGGAGATGTGCGTGAGCACGATCCGCCGCGCCCCCGCTCTCGCGGCGTGCTCGGCCGCCTCCTGGGGCGTGAGGTGCCCGCGGATCCCCCCGCGCTCGGGGCGCGGGATCGTCGCCTCGACGAAGAGGAGGTCTGTCCCGTCGGCGAACTCCACGAGCGCGTCGTTGGGCGCGCAGTCGGCCCCGTAGGTGAAGCGGCCCGAGCCGTTCACCGTCGAGGTCATCTCGATCGCGCACGTCGGCAGGTAGTGGGGGACCGGATGGAAGCGCACGCGCAGCGGTCCGATGTCGAGGACGTCGGCCGGCTCGTACTCGACGATGTCGAAGGCGTTCTCGATGAGGTCCTCGTTCCCCCATGCCCCGACGACGCGTCGGAACGTCTCGCGGGCCCCGTCGGGCGCGTGCAGCGTCGGGCGGGCCGGGCTGTCGGTGCCGGGCCAGCGGTCCACCGGGACGGGCTGCTGCCGCGGCGCGTAGGTCAGCGCGTAGCTGAAGGGGACGAGGTCGAGGAAGTGGTCGGCGTGGAGGTGGCTGATGACGACCGCGTCGATCGCGACGTAGTCGCGAAAGCGCCGCAGCTTGGAGAAC
>JBFIDS010000594.1:0-2373 GCA_041603715.1 Paraconexibacter sp.
CCACCGCGGACGCCGAGCTGGTGCCGCCGGCGAGCACGCGCCTCACGGGCGCCGGAGCGGGCGAATACTCGGGACCGCTCGCCTACCGCGACGGCAAGCCCATGCGGCCCGACGTCGCCCTCGCCTACGACCGGATGCGTGCCGCCGCACGCGCCGACGGCGTCACGCTGGTCGTCGTCTCCGGGTACCGCGGGGACGCCGAGCAGGCCGTGCTGTTCGCGCGGCGACCGGACCCCAAGTGGGTCGCCCCTCCCGGGAGGAGCCTCCACCGGCTGGGGACCGAGCTCGACCTCGGCCCCGAGTCGGCGTGGCCGTGGCTCGCGCGCAACGCGAAGCGGTTCGGCTTCGTCCAGAGGTACGCCTGGGAGAAGTGGCATTACGGATACGTGAGGAACCCGGGCAGCGCCTCGCTCGGCTACGGATCGCCGCCCGGCGGCGGCGGTGGCGCGTCGACGGCGCGCAGCGGCGGGGCAGGCGGCGACCGGGGACCCGGCGGAGCGACCCTCCCGGGATGGGTGCCGGCTCCGTACCGGCCGATGATCGCCCGGGCCGCCCAGCGGTGGAACGTCGGGGCCGTGCTCCTCGCCGCCCAGCTCAAGGCCGAGTCGAACTTCGTTCCGACGGCCCGCTCGCCGGCCGGGGCGCTCGGGATCGCCCAGTTCATGCCCGCGACCGCCCGGCGGTACGGCCTGCGTGACCCCCGCGACCCCGCCGCGGCGATCGACGCCCAGGCACACCTGATGCGCGACCTCCTCCGCGACTTCGGAGCGGTCCCGCTGGCTCTCGCCGCGTACAACGCGGGTCCCGGGCCCGTCCGGCGCTGCGGGTGCGCCGGGCCGTACGCGGAGACGCGCGCCTACGTCGCGCGGATCCTCGCGATCATGCTCGGCGCCGGTGACCCGCTCGGGGTCGGGGCCGGGGCGCTCGCCGTCCGGCTCGTCCGGTGAGCCGACGGCGGGCATGCCTCCTGGGCCTCCTCGACCTCGATGAGACCCTCGCCGTGCGTCGCAGATCGGTCTCAGCTGTCTTGCAATCGGTACCGCGCTGAGGTTGGATGAGGGTGTCGGCAGCGCACCTCGTCCGCTCGGAGAGGAGACCGACATGCGACATCGCGCCGGGACCGCCGCAGGGCTCACGACGACCCTCGTCGTGGCGGTGCTCATCGTCGGTCGCGCGCTCGCCGCGGGCCCGGGGGACACGCAGCTCGTCTCGCAGCCGACCGGGAACGGCGGGGTGCCCGCGGGGATCACCGGCGACGCCACCCTCGGCGGCCCCGGGAGTCTCGTGAAGAACGGCGAGAACGCGAACCTCTCCCAGGACGGGCGCTACGTCGCGTTCAGCTCGACCGCCGACGGGCTCTCCAGCGAGGACGACGACGCGGTCGCGAACGTCTACGTCCGCGACACGCAGGCGGATACGACGATCCTCGTCAGTCGGCGCAGCGGCGTCGCCGGTGCGCCCGCCGACGCGGACGCGCAGCAGCCGGCGATCTCCGACGACGGGACGCGCGTCGCGTTCGAGACGGCAGCGGCTCTCGACCCGGTCCGGGACACGAACTCGTCGATCGACGTCTACGTGCGCGACCTCGTCACGCACGCGACGATCCTCGTGAGCGCCGAGGACGGCGGGACGACCGCGGTGGCGGCCGCCGCGACCACCCCCTCGATCGACGCCGATGGGTCTCGTGTCGCATTCCAGACGAGCGAGCAGATCGACGCGACGAACGACACGAACGGCAGCGGCGACGTCTACGTCCGCGACATCGCCACCCAGGACACGACACTCGCGTCGCGCATCACGGGCGGCGGCATCGCCCGCTTCGGCTCGGCGCCGAGCCTCAGCGACAGCGGCGACATCGTCGCGTTCCACTCCAACAGCGGCGACCTCGAGAACGCCGCCCTCGACACGAACGGGACGTTCGACGTCTACGTCCACACACTGAGCACGGGGGTGACGGTCCTCGCCTCGCGGCCGACGGGAGCGGGCACGACGGCCGGGGACGGCTACTCGCGCAACGCGGCGATCTCCGGCGACGGGACGCGCGTCGGCTTCGAGTCGGTCGCCACCGACCTCGTCGCGGCCGACGCCAACGCGTCGATCGACGTCTTCGTCCGTGACCTCGTCGCCGGGACGACGATTCGCGCGAGCGTGAAGGACGACGGGACCGAGATCACCGGGAACAACGTCGGCACCCACGCGGCGCTCGACGACTCCGGGACCCACGTCGCGTTCCAATCGCAGGCGCAGGGGATCGTGTCCGGCGACGGGGACGGGACGACGACGACCTACGTCCGCGACGTCGGCGGGGGGTCGACCGAATTCGTGAGCCGGCAGACCGGCGTCGCCGGCGCGGTCGCCGGCGCCCAGGACGCC
>JBFIDS010000595.1:0-2362 GCA_041603715.1 Paraconexibacter sp.
AGCGCCCACCGAGACACCCCAGCCGACGCCGCCGCCGACGCCTGCGGCCGCCGCCGCGGACGGCGCGATCGTGCAGGCGGCCCAGGTCGAGCCCACCTCGGGCCGCTCCGACGGGCTTCCCGCCGCCGTGGTCGGACTCGGCGCGCTCGCGGGCTTCCTCGCGATCCTCGCGCTCGCCTGGCTCATCGCTCGGGCCCTCGCCTGGGAGCCACGCTGGCTGCCCGCCGCGCGTCACTCCTGGCAGGAGGCCGGCTGGCGCATCTCCGCCACCTGGGCGGACTTCACGGACTGGGTGCGGCTCGGCCGCTGACCCGTCGGGAAGCACGGCGGCCCCAGGTCACGTTGGCTGGACCCGGGCCAGCAAACGTCACCCCGGAGCGCGCCGGCCACGCCCGCGTCGCAGCAGCACCCGCGCCGCCGTCACACGCCCCAGGTCACGTTTGCTGGACCCGGGCCAGCAAACGTCACCCCGGAGCGCGCCGGCCACGCCCGCGTCGCAGCAGCACCCGCGCTGCCGTCGCACGCCCCAGGTCACGTTTGCTGGAACCCATCCGCCAAACGTGCCGCCCGCTCCCGCGCCCCGCGCTCGCGCTCGCTCCCGCGCCCGCGCTCGCGCCCCGCGCTCGCGCCCGCTCCCCGCGCTCGCGCCCGCTCCCCGCGCTCGCGCCCCGCGCCTCGCTCCCGCGCCCCGCGCGTCACGCCTTGCGGCAGACGGCGACGACGTCGAGCGCGCGATCAACGTCCTCGCGGCCCAGGCGGAAGTCGTCGGGGGTGATCGCGGCCGCCCGGGGATCCGGGTCGCGGCGGCGCTCCGCCGTGAGACGCCGGTCGTAGAGGACCATCTTCGCCCGGCGCGGCACGAGCCGGCGCAGGCGCAGAGGGTCCTTCGCGAGCAGGCGGTCGAGCTTGCGCTTCTCGGCGTCGACGAGCGCCTGGTAGGCGTCCGAGGCGAACAGCCCGAGGACCTCGACGCCGCCGGCGAAATGCGGCGCGCACGCGACCTGCATCTCGCCGGGCGAGTATTCGACGTAGTGGTACGGGTCGATGATCTCGTCGGGCCGGGCGAACGTGAGGCGGTTCGGGGTGACGAGGACGGCGGTCCCGCCGGGCCGGAGCACCCGCGCGAACTCCGCGAGTGCGCGGTCGGCGTCGGGCACGTGCTCGATCGACTGGATCGCCACCAGGTCGTCGAACGTCCCATCGGCGAACGGGAGCGCGCGCATGTCCGCGACGCGCGTCTCGCGGTCCTGCCCTGCGAGCGCATCCGCGTCGACGTCCACCCCGACCGTGGCCCGGGGGCCGAGCTCGCGGAACGAGTGCCCCACGCCACACCCGACGTCGAGAACGGGGGTGTCGCGCTCACCGAGGAGCGGCGCGCACAACCGGTAGGCGGCGACGTGCCGCTGCCACGTCGGGTTGAACCCGCCCTCGGCCGTCGTCACGCGCTCGCCGGTGACGACCCTCGCCTGCGCCGCCATCGTCAGGCCGGCGCCTTCGGCGGGCGTGCCGTGTCGTGGGCCGGTGTCGTCTCGTGCTTGGCGACCGCCTCGTAGCGGCGCGAGCGCCAGATCCGCGCGCGATGCAGCTGCAGCCGCGCGAGCGCCCGCAGCGTCTTCGTCCCGTAGATGACGCCGGCCCTGAAGTCGACCGACGACGCGTCGTCGTGGTAGATCGTGCGGACGGGGACCTCCTCGACGCGGAAGCCGAGCGAGATCGCCTGGAAGAGCATCTCGCTGTCGAAGACGAAGTCGAGCTGGTTGCGCAGGAACGGCACGCCGAGCAGCATGTCGCGCGAGTACGCCCGATAGCCCGTGTGGAACTCGGCGAGGTCGGTCCCGAGGACGCGGTTCTCGATCGTCGTGAGGAAGCGGTTGGCCGCGTACTTCCAGCGGGGCATCCCACCCGCGATCGCGCCCTGCGGGTCGAGGAGGCGGGACCCGAGGACGAGGTCGGCCTTCCCTTCGAGGATCGGGCGCACGATGTCGGGGATGAGGTGCGGCTCGTACTGGCCGTCCGGATGGAGCATCACGATGACGTCGGCGCCGCGGTTGAGCGCGTCGAGGTAACACGTCTTCTGGTTGCCGCCGTACCCGACGTTGTGCGGGTGCCATACGATCCGCAGCCCGAGCCGCTCGGCGACCTGCAGCGTCTCGTCGGAGGAGTGGTCGTCGACGAGCAGGATCTCGTCGACCCACTCGGGCGGGATCGCCCCGACCGTCGTCTCCAGCGTCGTCGCGGCGTTGCGCGCCGGCATGACGACCGTGATCTTCTTGCCCGCACGTTCGCTCATCTGCGGGCCTCAACGTAGAGGGTCCCGGACCGTCGCGCGGTCACCTCGGCCGCGACGCCGAGCGAGGCGAAG
>JBFIDS010000596.1:0-2351 GCA_041603715.1 Paraconexibacter sp.
GACGACCTGCGCCCCGGAGGCGTCCCAGCGCGGCTCGGAGTAGGTGCGCCTGAGGAGGTGGCCGGCGAGCGGCTCGATCCAGCGGGGCTCGATCTTCGCCGCCGTGCGCCCCCACAGCCGCGAGGTCTCGACGAGCTCGGCCACGACGACCCACGGCGGGCCGCGCCGGGCGAGCGTCGATCCCGGGAAGATCGCGAAGCGCGCGCCGCGCGCCCCGAGGTAGTCGCGGCTCGAGGCGTCCCGGAGCCCGATGTGCGACAGCAGCCCGCTGAGCAGGGCGACGTGGACGTCCCGCGGCTCCGCGGGCTGCTCGTTGAACGTCACGTCGACCCCCTTTGCCGCCTGCCGGAGCTGTCCGGCGAGGTCCTGCCACTCGCGGATGCGCAGATGGTGGAGGAACTCCGCGCGGCACTCCTTGCGAAAGCGCGTCCGCGACAGCTCTCGCTGGCGCTCCTCGAGGTGGCGCCACAGCTCGAGATAGGAGAGGAAGTCCGAGTCCTCGTGCCGGAAGCGGGCGTGGAGCTGATCGGCCTGGGCGCGCTTCTCCACCGGACGCTCCCGCGGATCCTGGATCGAGAGCGCGGCGGCGATCACGACGACCTCCTCCGCGCAGCGCAGCCGGTCGGCCTCGAGCACCATCCGGCCGAAGCGCGGGTCGACGGGCAGCCGGGCGAGCCTGCGGCCCAGCGGCGTGAGCCTCGAATGGGGATCGTCCGGCTTCGGGTCGAGCGCACCGAGCTCCTCCAGGAGCCGCACCCCGTCGCGGATCTGCCGGCGGTCGGGTGGCTCGAGGAAGGGGAAGTCCTCGATCTCGCCGAGCCCGAGCGCCGCCATCTGGAGGATGACGGCGGCGAGGCTCGTGCGGAGGATCTCGGGGTCGGTGAACTCCGGCCGGTGGTCGTGGTCGGACTCGGAGTAGAGGCGGATGCAGATCCCGTCCGAGGTGCGTCCGCAGCGCCCGGCGCGCTGGGCCGCCGACGCCTGCGAGACCGGCTCGATCGGCAGGCGCTGCACCTTCAGGCGTGAGCTGTAGCGGCTGATCCGCGCGGTCCCGGGGTCGACGACGTACTTGATTCCGGGGACCGTGAGCGACGTCTCCGCGACGTTCGTCGCGAGCACGACCCTCCGCTTGGCCCCGCTGCGGTCCCGGCGGAACACGCGCTGCTGCTCGGCGCTCGACAGACGCGCGTAGAGCGGCAGGATCTCCGTCGTCGGGCCGAGCCGCCCCTCGAGGTGGTCGGCGGTGTCGCGGATCTCGCGCTCTCCGCTGAGGAAGACGAGGACGTCCCCGGGAGCGCCGCGGTCGGCGGCGAACAGCTCCTCGACCGCCTCGCCGATGGCCTCCTGCAGATCGCGCTCCTCGCGCGCCGGACCGTCCGCGTCGTCGGCGGTCTCGTCCTCGTCGGCCTCCCCGGCGGGCGCGAGGTCCTCGACGAGCGGCCGGTAACGGATCTCGACCGGGTAGGTGCGCCCCGAGACCTCGATGATGGGCGCTGCGCCGAAGTGACGGCTGAAGCGCTCCGGGTCGATCGTCGCCGACGTGATGATGAGCTTGAGGTCGGGGCGCTGCGGGAGGATCCGGTGCAGGCACCCGAGGAGGAAGTCGATGTTGAGGCTGCGCTCGTGGGCCTCGTCGACGATGACCGTGTCGTAGCGGCGCAGCACGCGGTCGCGCTGGATCTCGGCGAGGAGGAGCCCGTCGGTCATGAGGCGCACGAGCGTCTCGTCGCGTGAGCGCTCCTCGAAGCGCACCCCGTAGCCGACGGCCCCGCCGAGAGGGACGCCCAGCTCGTCGGCGATACGGCCCGCCACGGTCCGCGCGGCGAGCCGGCGCGGCTGGGTGTGGGCGATCTGGCCCTCGATCCCCCGGCCCAGCTCGAGGCAGAGCTTCGGGAGCTGGGTCGTCTTCCCGGAGCCGGTCTCCCCCGCGACGACGACGACCTGGTTCTCCTCGATCGCCGCGAGAAGGTCCTCGCGGCGCTCGCTGACCGGCAGGTCGGGCGGGTAGCGGATCTCCGACGGCATCGCCGCGCGCCGCCGCTCGACGCGCACGGCGGCGCGGTCCGCGCGGGACCGTCGCCGGCGGGCCGGTTCCGCCATCTAGCCGACCGTGAGGACGACCGCGAAGAGGACGGCGAGGAACACCGTCATCGCGAGGAGCCCGCCGGCCATCGTCTGCAGGACGCGGTCCTCGTCGGTCATCGGGAGGTCCCGCAGGCGGTCCTGCGCCCAGCGGAACGTGAGACCCGCACCGAGGAGCGCGTAGGCGAGCACGATGAACGGCCCGAGCGTCCCGACGAGGACGATCGTGCCGACGAGGACGAGCACCGCGAGCAGGGCGGACAGCCCGA
>JBFIDS010000597.1:0-2351 GCA_041603715.1 Paraconexibacter sp.
CCACCTGGGACCTCATCAAAGATCTTCCGCTCGTCATCGACGGCTACGAGCTCGAGCGACTCGAGCGCGACGTGTCGACGGGCTTCACGCGCGTGAGCACCGTCATCCGACTGCGGGGCGGCGGTCACGACGGCGTCGGCGAGGACGTCGGCTACGAGGCGGAGGACCAGGACGCCCTCCAGAACGCCGGCCCGATCCAGCCGCTCGCCGGCGAGTGGACGCTCGAGTCGTACTGCGACCACCTCGCGACGCTCGACCTCTGGCCCGAGCCCGCCCGCCACGACGCCTCGGTGCTGTACCGAGTCTGGGCCTATGAGTCCGCCGCCCTCGACCTCGCGCTCCAGCAGGCGGGACGCGCGCTCCACGACGTTCTCGGGCGGGAGTGCCGGCCGCTCACCTTCGTGATGTCGCTGCGCCTCGGCGAGCCGGCCTCCATGGCGCCGCTCCTCGCCCGTCTCGAGAAGTACCCGACCCTGCGCTTCAAGCTCGACCCGACGGCATCGTGGACCGACGAGCTCGTCGCCGAGCTCGTCGCGACCGGCGCCGTGGACTCCGTCGACCTCAAGGGTCTCTACGTCGGCTCGGTCGTCGACAACGCCGCCGATCCGGTGCTCTACCGTCGTGTCGCCGAGGCGTTCCCCGACGCGTGGATCGAGGACCCCGCGCTCACGGAGGAGACCGACGCGGTGCTCGCCCCCCACCGCGACCGGATCACGTGGGACGCGAACATCCACTCCGTCGCCGACATCGACGCCCTCCCCTTCGTGCCGAAGATGGTCAACGTGAAGCCGTCGCGGCTCGGGGGCCTGCGCCCGCTGCTGCACTGCTACGACACCTGCGAGGAGCGAGGGATCGGCATGTACGGCGGCGGCCAGTTCGAGCTCGGACCGGGCCGCGGGCACATCCAGTACCTCGCGTCGATGTTCCACCCCGACACGCCGAACGACGTCGCCCCGGGCGGCTACGACTCCGATCCACCGGCCGACGGACTCCCGGCGAGCCCGATCCCGCCGGCGCCCGCCCCGGTCGGCTTCCGCTGGACGGGTGTCGCCTGAGGCGCACACGAGCGCGGGTGTCGCCCTCCCGTTCCCGAGGCGTGGGGGCGACAGCCGCCGGATGCCCGGCGCCGCACCTCGGCCGGTCGCCCTCTAAGGTTCCGCACGCACTTGCTGATTGACTGGTCGATCAAGGGGTAGGGAACAGATGGCTGAACGTCTCGGAATCGCCGGAAGCGGCGCGATCGCGACCGGGCTCGCCACGGCGGCGAGCGTCGTCGGCGACGTCGTCCTCGTCGCGCGCAGCGACGCGTCGGCGCAGCGGGCGACCGCGGCGGTCGAGAAGCTCGCCGGCCGTCTCGAGGGGGCGGACGCGTCGCGCGTGACCGTGACGACCGACGAGTCCGCGCTCGCCGACCGCACCTTCGTCGTGGAGGCGATCGCCGAGGACCTCGAGCTGAAGACCCCGCTCCTGCAGCGGCTCGCGTCGACGATCGGCGCCGACGCCGTCCTCGGGTCGACGACTTCGTCGCTGTCGGTCACCGCGCTCGCCGCCGCGGCCGGGATCCCCGAGCGGTTCGTCGGGCTCCACGTGTTCAACCCGGTCACGATGATGAAGCTCGTCGAGCTCGCCTACCCGTCCGAGGCGACCGCGGACACCCGCAGCCGGTCGACCGCGCTGTGCGAGGCGCTCGGCAAGACCCCCGTCGACGTGCCCGACACTCCGGGCTTCGTCGTCAACCGGCTGCTCTTCCCCTATCTCTTCAGCGCCGCCGCGTTCATGGAGGAGTCCGGGATGGAGGCCGCCGACGTCGACACGTGCATGAAGCTCGGCGCCGGGCACCCGATGGGCCCGCTCGCGCTCCTCGACTTCGTCGGGCTCGACGTGTCGATCGCGATCGGCGAGACGATCGGCACGACGATCCCGGGGAACGTCCGCGCGCTCGCCGCCGAGGGCCACCTCGGCAAGAAGACCGGTCGCGGCTTCTACGACTACAGCCGCAAGTAGCGGCCTCGCCCGCCCGGCGGGCCCCCTCACTCCTCGGAGGCGGGCTCGGCCGGTGGGTCGGCCCGCAGGGCGAGCGCGAGCGCGAAGCGCCCGTCGGGGTCCTCGAGCGTCTCCCCGAGATGCTCCCGCAGCTGCCCGAGCCGGTAGCGGACCGTCTGCGGGTGGACGTCGAGGCGGCGCGCGACGGCCTCGATGCGGCCCTGCTCGTCGAGCCAGGCCCGGAGCGTCAGGGTGAGCTTGCGGGCGCTCGCCGGCGGGAGGTCCCGCAGCGGGCCGAGCATGCGCGCGGCGACATCGGCCGCGAGCTCCGGGTCGCGGCGAAGCAGCAGCGCGTCGAGATGGTGCTC
>JBFIDS010000598.1:0-2347 GCA_041603715.1 Paraconexibacter sp.
CGTGGCCCCGGCGACCGCGGCCGCGGCGGCCCTCGCGGCCCCGGCGGCCGAGCCCCGGCACGAACCCGGTCCGCAGCACGCACCCGAGCCCGCGCTCGAGGTCGCCGCCGCCGGGTCGCCTCTCGACCTCGACGTCCTGCGCGACCTCTGGCCCGCCGTGCTCGAGTCGATCCGGGAGGCGACGCCGATGCTCGGCGCCGTGCTCGCCGACGCCCTGCCGGTCGAGATCCGCGGCGACGACCTCGTCGTCGGCTTCGACCCCGCGAACGACTTCTTCCGCCGCAAGGCCGAGGACCGGCCGAACCGCGATGCCCTCATCGAGGCGATCCGCGCGATGACGGGGATGCGCGCCCGCCCGGTCTTCGAGCTGCGCGACCTCACCGAGCTCGCGCCCGAGCGAGCCGAGGCCGCGCGGCCGCTCACCGAGGCCGAGGTGCTCGACCGGCTCAAGTCGACCTTCGACGCGGAGGAGATCGCCGCCGAGGCCGACCCCGCGCCCGACGGCGACCCGGGGCCCGAGGACCCCGGGCCCGAGGACTCCGCATCACCGCCGCCCCCCACCCCGACCGCCGAGGAGCACGCCTAGCCATGCCCCAGCCGAACATGCAGAAGATGCTCAAGCAGGTCCAGAAGATGCAGGCCGACATGGCGGCCGCGCAGGAGAAGCTCAAGGACGAGGAGGTCTCGGCCTCCGCGGGGGGCGGGATGGTCACCGTCACCGTCACCGGAGACCTCGTCGTGAAGTCCGTGTCCATCGCCCCCGAGGCCATCGACCCCGACGACCCCGAGCTCCTCCAGGACATGGTGCTCGCCGCGACGAACGAGGCGCTGCGCGCCGCCCAGGAGGTCGCTGCGCAGGCGATGGGCGGTCTCACGGGCGGCATGGACCTCGGAGGGCTCGGGCTCCCGGGCATGTAGGCCCGGCCGCTCGCGACATCCGTGCAGGCCCCCTCCGTCCAGCGGCTCGTCACCGAGCTCGGACGCCTCCCCGGCATCGGGCAGCGCACCGCCCAGCGTCTCGCGTTCCACATCCTGCGCACGGACCCCGCCGTCGCGCTCGCGCTCGCCGACGCGATCCGCGAGGTGAAGGAGAAGATCGGCTTCTGCGAGGTCTGCTTCAACCTCGCCGAGGGCCCGCGCTGCACGATCTGCGAGGACACGCGGCGTGACGCGACGCTCATCTGCGTCGTCGAGGAGCCGCAGGACATCGTCCCGCTCGAGCGCACCCACGAGTACCGCGGGCGCTACCACGTGCTCGGGGGCGCCCTGTCCCCGATCGACGGCGTCGACCCGGGGGACCTGCGGATCGCCGAGCTCGTGCGGCGGGTCGCCTCACCTCCGGACGGGGACCCCGCCGTCCGCGAGGTCGTCGTCGCCACGAACCCGACGACGACGGGCGAGGCCACGGCCCACCACCTCGCGACCGCGCTCCACGAGGCGTCCCCCGACGTCGTCGTGAGCCGCCTCGCCTCCGGCCTTCCCGTCGGTGCCGACCTCGAGTACGCCGACGAGGTCACGCTCGGCAAGGCGCTCGTCGGCCGCCGCACGCTCTGAGCCCCGCCGGGCGCCGCCACGCCCGCCCCTGGAAGGTCGAACGTCGGGCTGTTCCCCCTGGGACGGGGAGAGATCGACGTTCGACGCTTTGCGGGGACGGGGTCAGCCGGGTGCCGCGAGCGGCTCGCGGGCGTACCGCGTGCGCACCTCGCCGGCGCGTCGCAGCGCCTCGCGGATGCGGCCGGCCGGCAGGTCCCCGCTGCGGATCGCGCGCGCGACGGCCTGGACGGCCTCCTCCTGGTCGCGGGAGTCCCCGCGCAGGAGGAGCATGTCGCAGCCCGCACGTAGGGCCTCGACGGCTGCCTCGCCGGGGTCGATCCCGGCGGCGAACGCGGCGGTCCCGATGTCCCCGGAGAGCACAGCCCCGCGGAAGCCCGTGTCGCGTAGGAGGGACACTGCCTCGGGAAGGAGCGTCGCGGGCGTCACCGAGTCGAACGCCGCGTAGAGCGCCTCGGTCATCGCGACGACGGGCGCCTGCCGGGCGACCGCGGCGAACGGGCGCACGTCGGCACGGCGCAGCTCGTCGAGATCGAGCCCGACCGTCGCCGTCCCCAGCCGCGGGTCCTGGGACGCGGCCCCCTCGCCGGGAAAATGACCGACGGCAGCGGCGACCCCGGTGGCCCGGTAGCCGCGCAGCGCCGCCCGGACTCGCGAGGTCGTCACGTCCACCTCCTCGGAGAAGGACCGCTGCGCCCAGGGCCCGCCCTCGTAGGCGAGGTCGGCGTCGGGCGCGAGCGTCAGCCCGATCCCGAGCTCGCGCAGCCGCCGGCCGGCGCGTCGCCCCTCCTCCTCC
>JBFIDS010000599.1:0-2346 GCA_041603715.1 Paraconexibacter sp.
CGCGGACTCACTGCGGCTGGGGGGCCGCTTCGGCGCGGGCGGCGCGGACCTCGCCGTCGGGATGACGCTCGACGGCCCGCTCGAGCGCGGCGGCGACGAACTCCCGGAACAGCGGGGCCGGACGCTCGGGCCGCGACTTGAACTCGGGGTGGTACTGGCTCGCGACGAAGAACGGATGGTCCCGGAGCTCGATGACCTCGACGAGGCGCTCGTCGGGAGACGTCCCCGACACGACGAGGCCGGCCGCCTCGAGCCGCTTGCGCAGGCTGAGCGAGACCTCGTAGCGGTGGCGATGGCGCTCGTAGACGACGGCCTCGCCGTAGATCTCCCGGGCGCGGGTGTCGGGGTGCAGCTTCACCGGGTCGGCGCCGAGCCGCATGGTGCCGCCGAGGTCGGCGACCTCCTTCTGCTCGGGGAGCAGATCGATGACCGGCCACTCCGTCTCGATGTCGAACTCGGTCGAGTTCGCGCCGGGCATCCCCGCGACGTGGCGGGCGAACTCCGCGACCGCGAGCTGCATGCCGAGGCAGATCCCCAGGTACGGGACGTCGTGCTCGCGGGCGACCTTCGCCGCGAGGATCTTGCCCTCGACACCGCGGCCGCCGAACCCGCCCGGGACGAGGATCCCGTCGTGGTCGCGGAGGCGGGCGATCGTCGTCGGCTCGTCGGTGAGCGTCTCGGAGTCGACCCAGTCGATCTCGATCCGCCCGCCGTGCAGCGCCCCGGAGTGCTTGAGCGACTCCACCACCGAGAGGTAGGCGTCCTCGAGCTGGACGTACTTGCCGACGAGCGCGATCCGGACCGGCTGGCTCGCCTCGGCGTTGCGGCGCGTCACCTCGGCCCACTCACCGAGGTCGGCCTCGCGCGGCGGCTCGAGTCCGAGCATGTCGCAGATGAAGCGGTCGACGCCCTGCTCGTGGAACCAGAGCGGGACCTCGTAGATGTCGCTCACGTCCTTGGCGGAGACGACGGCCTCGACCGGGAGGGACGCGAAGAGCGCGATCTTCTTGCGGATGTCGACCGACAGCTCGCCCTCGGAGCGGCACAGCACCATGTCGGGCTGGATCCCGATGCGGCGCAGCTCGTTGACCGAGTGCTGGGTCGGCTTCGTCTTCAGCTCGCCCGCGTGCCCGATGTAGGGCACGAGGGTGAGGTGGATGTACATGCAGTCGCGCCGGCCGACGTCGACGGGGAACTGGCGGATCGCCTCGAGGAACGGCAGCGACTCGATGTCGCCCACGGTGCCGCCGATCTCGGTGATGACGACGTCGACGTCGGAGGTCTCCGCGATCAGCTTGATGCGGTTCTTGATCTCGTCGGTGATGTGCGGGACGACCTGGACGGTCCCGCCGAGGTAGTCGCCGCGCCGCTCGCGGCGGATGACCGAGTTGTAGATCCCGCCGGCGGTGACGTTCGAGGCGCGGGACGTGTTGGAGTCCGTGTAGCGCTCGTAGTGGCCGAGGTCGAGGTCGGTCTCGGCGCCGTCCTCGGTGACGAACACCTCGCCGTGCTGGTAGGGCGACATCGTGCCGGGATCGACGTTGATGTACGGATCGAACTTCTGGAGGCCCACGGTGAGGCCGCGGGACACGAGGATGCGGCCGATCGACGCGGCGGCGATGCCCTTCCCGAGGGACGAGACGACGCCGCCGGTGACGAAGATGTAGCGGGTCTTCTTGTGGGGTTCAGGCACGGTTCACTCTCCCGAGCGAGTCTAGGTGACGGAATACCGGGGTGCGTTCGATGAACGCGGAAATTGAGCGGAATTCGCCGTATGCGGTGAGCGCGGCGAGGACGGCGACACATACCGCCAGACCCCCGGTGGAGTCGATCGTCGCGATCAGCCAGAGGCCGGCCACCGCTCCGATCGCGTTCGATCCGGTGTCCCCCATCATGCCCTGTTCGCGCAGGTCGAAGAGGCCCGCGGCGACGATCGCGCCGGTGTAGGCCGCGAGACCGGTCGCGACGCGCTCGTCCCAGGCGGCGATCGCGCACGCCGCCGCGACGAGGACGTAGCCCTTCACCGCGCGGCCGGGACGCAGATCGAGGAGGTTGAAGAGGTTCGTCGCGAGGACGAGGACGAGGGCGCCGAGGACCCAGCGGCCGACGTCGTCGGGCGCCGAGGTGACGTACAGGGCGAGCCCGGCGATCCCGACGGCCTTGAGCGCCCCCGTCGAGAATCGGCCGTCGCGCACGGCGGCGAAGTGGCCGCGCCAGCCGCGGGAGGGGCCGGAGTAGGCGTCGTCGGCGAGCCCGAGCACGGCGGCCCCCAGCACGAACGCGAGGCCGTCCGCCCTCAGGACGCCGTCCACCCCGACCATCTCGAGCAGCGCGAGGGGGACGAAG
>JBFIDS010000600.1:0-2346 GCA_041603715.1 Paraconexibacter sp.
CGTCGAGGACGTCGTGCGCATGGGTCGCGTGCACGGCCTCGCACCGGGGGAGATCCGCCTCGACGCGGGCACCATCCCGGCTGCGGCCGACACGCTGTTCGTCGACTGCTCCGCCAACGGGCTGGCGAAGGTCGAGCCGCTGCCGCTCTACGCCGAGGGCCGCGTCACGCTCCAGCCCGTGTCCATGTGTCAGCAGACGTTCAGCGCGGCGCTCATCGCCCGCCTCGAGCTGCTCGACATGCGCGACGAGGAGCGCAACCGCGTCTGCGCGCCGGTGCCCCACCCGGAGCAGGTCGACGACCTCGCGCGCACGCTCGTCGTCACGGCCCGCAACATGCTCAACTGCAGCCGCCACATGCCGCTGTGGATGCGCCGCAGCCGCCTGTACTACGGCCACCACTGCTCGCCACGCGCCTTCCTCGCGACCTCCGCCCGGCTCGCCTGGGTCAGCCGCCGGGCCGCGGCGTCGTGGAGCAGGATGGAGGCGAACGACGCGGCGGCCGCGCGGAGCGGCGGGCCGCGTCCCGCACCGCGAAGCACGGTCGGCGTCTGAGGCCGGACGCACGACCGGCCCCCGACGCGGTGCCGTCCGGCCCGGTCGCCGGGCCTACGAGGCGGCGCCGAGGTACTCGGACTCGAGGACGAGGTCCTTGATGAGGGTCTGGTACTCGACGTGCGCGTCGTGCTCGACCGTCCGCCAGGCTGTCCCCTCGTGCTCGACCATGAAGCTGCGGTAGGCGGGCGCGCCGGGGAACTTCACGTTGTCGGCGACCGCGACGGATCCGGCGTGCAGCCAGCCGCGCTCGACGATCAGCTCGAGATCGGGCACGTAGGCGTCCTTGTCGTGGTCGAGGAACACGAAGTCGACGGCGCCGCGACCGAGGCCGTGCTCACCCTCGAGCGTGGCGACCGTCGTCCCGCCGTCGCCGAGGGTGCCGACCACGACGGTCACCCGGTCGCCGACACCGGCGTGACCGAGGATGCGCCGCGCGACCTCGGCGTTGGCCGCGCTGAACTCGACGGACAGCAGGCGCGCGCCCGCCGGGGCGGCGCGCATCGTCCGCAGCGCGCTGTACCCGCAGTACGTGCCGAGCTCGAGGAGCAGCTGCGGCTCGGCCCGGCGGATCGCGGCGTCGAGGATCTCCCCCTTCTCGTCGCCGACGTTCATCATGAAGCTCTGCTCGGCGCAGAAGGCGTCGACGGCGGCGATCGCGGCGTCGAGGTCGCCGGGGGGCGAGGTCTCGACGACGTGGCGTCCGAGCGCCTCCTCGCGGCCGTCGCCGACCTGCCACTCGGTGGTGAGCCGGCGCATGCCGAGCAGCATCCTCAGGAAGGACCAGCGCAGGAACGGCAGGCGCCGACCGCCGATCTCCCTCAGCCTGGGCATGACCGCGAGTGTCGCACGCCCGCGTCCGCCCGTCGAGACGCGGTCCCTCGAGGAGCCTCCCGGGTGACGCCCCGCGCCCGGCCGACCGGACCGACGACGCGACACGGTCACTACAGTCGCGAGCGTGTCCTACACCAACCAGGAGGGCCGCGAGGACATCCTCGAGGCCCTCGTCGACGCCATCGACGCGCTCAGCCGCTCGCTCGCCGCACTCGGCGAGGCCTACGAGCTGCTCGACGAGGCGACCGCCGACCGGCTGGAGGAGGCCCTGTTCCAACCGGTGCAGGGAGCTTTCGGCCGGGCGAAGCGCACGTACACGGGCTTCGCCGAGCGTCACGAGCTCACGACCGCCCCGTTCGCGCCCGCCGACACCCGCAGTCCCGCCTCGGGCGCGCGCGCCCTCATCGAGGACGCGGTCGCCGCCGCCGCCGAGACCGACATGGTCCTCGGCGAGCTCCAGGACACGATGCTCCCCGTCGAGGTCGGCGATGCCGAGCTGCGGGAGGGCCTCTCCGCGGTCCGTCGCGCCGTCGGCGAGGTCCCGGCGCGCTCGCGGGACTTCCTGCGCATCCTCGGTCGCTAGCGAGGACCCGCGGGCCCGCGGCGAATCTCGGCTCGCCCTGAACTTCGTGGGAATGGCCTCGCTATACGTGACCTCCCTCACGAAGTTCGCGGCGGTCGCCTACGCTGCCGCGCATGAGGATCCCGTCGCGTCCGTGCCGTCCCTCTGCACTGGGCCCCCGGGCGTTGCCGGGCCTCCTCGCCCTCATCCTCCTCGTCGCCCTGCCCGCCCCGGCCCAGGCGGGCGCTCGCGGCGGCAGCGGTCCGGCGCTCCAGGCGGGCGTGGGGCGTGCGGACATCACGCCGCCCACCGGGTACGTCTTCGGCGGCTGGACGCGGGCGGACCGCACGGGGGAGGGCGTCCACACGCGCCTGCAGGCGACGGCGCTCGTCCTCAG
>JBFIDS010000601.1:0-2341 GCA_041603715.1 Paraconexibacter sp.
ACGGTCCAGCGCGTCCTCGTCGACGACGGCGTGCGGGTGCGCCGCTGGCGCGAGGGGACGCTGCGAGCGACCCTCGCGCTCCCCGCTCCCGGAGCGCGGCCCGCCCCGGCGGTCGTCCTCGACGGTCGCGGTGAGGACCCCGCCACGACGGCGACGGCGCGGCTCGCCGCGGCGCTGCTGGCGAGCCACGGCGCGGTCGCCCTGCACCTCGAGACCGGGGACGACGACGCCCCGTCCGAGGCCGCGGGCCGCCTCGCGGCGCTTCCCGCCACCCGCGAGGAGGCCCCGATCGTCCTCGCCCCGGACGAGCTCGTCCTCCCCTCGGGCATCCCCCGCGATGGGGAGCAGAAGGGCGAGGCCGCCGACCGCGTCCTCGCCTGGCGCGCCCTCGTGGCCCGCGTGACGGCGACGGCGGGCTGAACGCGATCGCGCGGGCGCGCCGGCCCACCGAGGTCGCCCCGCCTCGCGCGGCCCGCGGAACCCGAACTTGGCGAGAACACCCCCGCCGGAGGGGGGCGTTCTCGCCAAGTTCGTGTCGCGACGCGGTGAGAGACGATCGGGTCGAGACGGGACCGCCGCGAGGCGAGGCCCGGCCTCGCGCGAGACCTGCCGCCTCACGTGGTCCCGCGCGTCAGTTCAGGAGGCAGTGCAGCTTGCGCTGCGTGGCGCGGAGCTGGGGGAGGATCGCCTTCGCGCGGCGCGACCGCGTTCGGCGCTGTGCGCCGCCCTCGTCGTTGTCACCGCCGGCGACCGAGTTCGAGAACGCGCTGCTGCAGTTGATGCCACCGCGGATGCACCGGTTTACGAGCGCGACGTGGGCGGCCGTCTCCCACCCGTCCATGAAGTCGGCGTGCGCCGAGTGCTTCCCGCCCGAGCTGAGCACCGCGTCGGGCCCGCCCTCGTTCGGATAGACGATCCGGATGCCGAGCCGCGGGATCGGGACGGGATGGGAGGAGGGACACACGCGCTCCGTGCCGAGCGCGTTGGACCGCGTGTAGGCCATGTGGCTCTTGTGGTCGGCGCTGTCGGCGTTGCGCCCGTCCCAGCAGTCGGGGAAGAAGACGATGAGCACGAGGTTCGCCGGCCCGCGCGGGCAGTACGGCCCGGGCACCGTGTTGAGGAACGACGACAGCTGGTCCGTGTAGCAGAACCAGCGGGTGATCGAGGTCTTCTGCGCGGAGGTCGCCTTCGGGTCGCCCGCGACCATCCGCAGTCCGCGGGGGATCGGCTGCACCGAGCGGGGCGCCTTGCCGGCCGCCGTGTAGTAGGCGCGCAGCGCGGTCGGGCGGACCTCCTTGCCGTCGACGAGCAGCGACGGCACCCAGTAGGCGGACCGGTTCTCCGGGATCTCGCAGGTCGTGCGGCGCGTGCGCTGCAGCGAGGACGTCGTCGAGCGGAAGTTCGTCGACGGGCTCCCGAAGAAGTCGTGGAGGTGGCTGCCTCCCTTGACGCCCGGGGCGACGATGGGGTCGTCGGGCAGCGTGTGGGAGTACTCGCAGATCGTGACGAACCTGCCGAGCGCGCCCTGCGCGTGAGCGGTCCCCGCGGGGACCAGCGCGAGGGCGAGGCCGGCGAGGAGGAGCACGCGCACGAGGAAGGGCATGACGACCGGCACTTTCCCACACATGGCGCGAGGACGCGAGCGGTAACCGCGCGCGTCCGGCTGGGGCCGGCGGCGACGTGCCGCCGGGCGGCGACCAATATCCTCGTCGGGGCGCCGGACGGCCGCCGACGACTCCCGAGGACTGATGACAGTGATTTCGACGAACCAGCTCAAGAACGGCAACCACATCGAGGTCGACGGCACGATCTACAAGGTCGTCGAGTTCCAACACGTCAAGCCCGGCAAGGGCCCCGCGTTCGTCCGCACGAAGCTGAAGCGCACGCGCGACGGCAACGTCATCGACAAGACGTTCCGCGCCGGGGAGAAGTTCCGCTCCGTCCGGACGGAGGCCCGCAAGATGACGTTCCTCTACTCCGACGGCACCGACGCGCACTTCATGGACTCCGAGACCTTCGAGCAGTCCGCGATCCCGGAGGCCGCGCTCGCCGACAAGCTCCGCTGGACGAAGGCCAACGACACCGTCGACCTCCTCTACATCGACGACGAGCCGGCCGACATCCAGCTTCCGTCGTCGGTGGAGCTCGAGGTCACCCACACCGAGCCGGGCGTGCGCGGCGACACCGCCTCGGGCGGGGGCAACAAGCCCGCGACGGTCGAGACGGGGGCCGAGATCCAGGTCCCGCTGTTCGTCAACGTCGGGGATCGCGTGAAGGTCCAGACGGAGACCGGTCAGTACATGGCGCGCGTCTGAGCCCCGCCCGCGCGGTGAGTGTCGAT
>JBFIDS010000602.1:0-2340 GCA_041603715.1 Paraconexibacter sp.
ACACAGCTCCCGCGAGAACGAGCCGTCGCCGACCTCGACCATGCGCACGACGTCACCGTACTTCTCGCCGAAGAGCGCCATCGCGCCGAGCGCCTTCGCCTCGTCGAGCGTCGTCGTGATCGCGCGCACCGGATGGTTCTCGAGGATCCAGCCGTTGACGTCGTCCTCCACGGCGCGCAGCTCGTCGTCGGAGAGCCGCTGCCCGTGGGTGAAGTCGAAGCGCAGCTTGTCGGGGCGCACCGCCGACCCGGCTTGGCGCACGTGCGGGCCGAGGTGCTTGCGCAGCGCCGCGTGGAGCAGGTGTGTCGCGGTGTGGTTGCACTGCGTCGCGTGCCGGGCGCGGCGATCGACGCGCGCGACGACGCGTTCGCCGTCCTTCAGCGCACCTTCGGCGAGCTCGACGACGACCGCCTGGTCGTCGCCGGCGCGCACGACGCCGGAAACGGTCGCCCGGCAGTCCCCGTCCTCGCAGGCGATCTCGCCGGTGTCGGAGACCTGGCCGCCGCCCTCGGCGTAGAACGGCGAGGCCGCGAGCTTCACGAACGTCCGCCCGTCGCGCTCGAGGACGCCCGCGACGCTCGTGTGCTCCTCGAGGTGCTCGTAGCCGGTGAACTCGCTCGGGACCTCCGACAGCTCGCGCACGACGTCCGACTCGCCTCCGACCTTCGTGCGTCCACCCGCCGCGACCGATCGCGCGCGCTGCTCGCCCATGAGGACGTCGAACCCGGCGAGGTCGACGGCCACGCCCCGCTCCACGGCGATCTCCTCGGTCATCGCGACGGGGAAGCCGTAGGTGTCGTGGAGCATGAACGCGGCGCGCGCGTCGAGCGTGCCGCCCGCGAGGTGCTCCTCGAGGATCTTCATGCCGGACTCGAGCGTGCGGCCGAAGCCCTCCTCCTCGGCCTTCGCCCACTTCAGCACCGTGTCGCGCTCAGTCACGAGCTCGGGGTACCCACGACCCATGAGGTCGACGACCTGCTCGACGTAGCGCGGCAGGAAGCCCGGCTCGATCCCGATCCGGTGACCCTGCTGGATCGCACGGCGCATCACGCGGCGCAGGATGAACCCGCGGTCCTCGTTGGACGGGACGACGCCGTCGGCGATGAGGAACGTCATCGCGCGGCTGTGGTCGGCGAGGATGCGCAGGGCCCGCTCGTCGATGTCCCCGGTGGCCAGCTCGCGACCCAGCGCCATCAGCGGGGAGAACTGGTCGGTCTCGAAGATCGTCTCGGCGCCCTGGAGGATGAGCGCCATGCGGTTGAGGCCCATGCCCGTGTCGATGTTCTGGTTCGGCAGCGGCGTGAGCACCGGCCCGTCGGGCGTCTGCTCCTGGCTGAACTGCATGAAGACGAGGTTCCAGTACTCGAGGAAGCGCTCGTTCTCCCCGCCCGGGAGGTCGTCGGGCTTCCCGTAGGCGAGGCCGCGGTCGAGGTAGAGCTCGCTGCACGGGCCGCAGGGACCGGTGGGGCCGGCCTGCCAGAAGTTCTCCGAGCGCGGACACGGCACGATCCGCTCGCGGGGGACGCCGATCGCCTCCCACGCGGCGATCGCCTCCTCGTCGGGCCCGAGACCGAGCTCCTCGTCGCCCTCGAAGACCGTGACCCACACGTCCTTCGGATCGAACCCGAACCCGTTGAGCGAGAGATCCCAGGCGGCCTCGATCGCGCCGGCCTTGAAGTAGTCACCGAGCGAGAAGTTGCCGAGCATCTCGAAGAACGTGAGGTGGCGGGAGGTGTTGCCGACGTTCTCGATGTCCGTCGTGCGGAAGCACTTCTGGCAGCTCGTGAGGCGGTTGCGCGGCGGCGTCTCGAGGCCCATGAAGTAGGGCTTGAGCGGGTGCATCCCGGCGGTCGTGAGGAGGACCGAGGCGTCGAAGGTCGCCGGGACGAGCGAGGCCGAGGGACGGCGCAGGTGGTCGCGCCCCTCGAAGAAGCTCAGGAAGGTCTCGCGGATCTCGTCGCTGGTCACCGTCCGATTGTCGCGCATCCCACGACGACGTCGCCCTCCAGGAGGCACGCGACCTGTCCGGGGGCGGCTCCGAGGACGGGCTCGTGGAGGTCGAGGACGCGGTCGCCGGCGCCCAGGGTGCACGGGATCGGCGAGGAGCGGTACCGCAGCTTCACCCGGTCCACGCGGTCCGAGGGGCGGTGCAGGCGCACGTCGCGCACGGGGACGCGGGTCGTCGCGAGCGCATCCCGCGGGCCGACGGTCACCGTGTTCGCGTCCGGGTCGGTGCGCAGCACGTGCAGCGGCTCGCCGCTGCCCCCGCCCAGCCCGACGCCCTTGCGCTGACCGACGGTGACATGGTGGTGTCCCCGGTGGCGACCGATCACGGCGCCG
>JBFIDS010000603.1:0-2331 GCA_041603715.1 Paraconexibacter sp.
GCCGGCCGCGGTCGGCGGGCGCCCCGCTCCGAGGAGGTGGTGATCCGCCGGCGCCCGCGCCCCGCCGACGGGCGCGCGGCACCGGCCGACGAGCCCCGGGCGCGCGGCCCCCGGAGCGACCTCTCGGCCCGGATCCTCGCGGCCATCCCAGCGATCGCGGTCGCGGTGACGATCGTCGCCCTCGGCGACATCTGGTTCACGCTCGGCGTCCTCGTCCTCGGCCTGATCTGCATCCACGAGCTGTTCGAGATGTTCCCGAGCGCGCGCCCGTCGCGTCCGGCGGGCTTCATCGGCGTCGCGGCGCTCGCGCTCACGGCGTACTTCGGTGACAGCACGCAGGTGCTGCTCGTCTTCGTCGCGACGTTCCCCGTCGTCTTCCTCCTCACGGTGGCCCAGCCCCGCGGGGGGGCGCCGGCGATCTCGGTGACGACGCTCGGGATCGCGTGGATCGGTCTCGCGATCGCGCACGCGATCCTCCTGCGGGAGCTGCCCCACGGCGGCGGCATCGTCGTCGACGTCCTCGTCGGCACGTTCATGGGGGACACCGGGGCCTACCTCGGGGGCCGGGCGATCGGCCGCCGCAAGCTCTCCCCGACGATCAGCCCGAACAAGACCGTCGAGGGGCTCGTGATCGGCATGGTCACCTGCGTCGTCTTCGTCTGGTTCGCCGGCCTCTATCAGGACTGGCTGTCGGGGACGGACGCGCTGATCCTCGGCGCCGCGGTCGCGGTGGCCGCCCCGGTCGGCGACCTCTTCGAGAGCTACCTCAAGCGGGATGCGGGGACGAAGGACACGGGTCGGCTCTTCGGCGCGCACGGCGGCGCCCTCGACCGTCTCGACGCGGTCCTCTTCAGCATCGTCGTCGGCTACTACGTCTGGCTCGCGCTGCTGTAGGCGTTCCCCGCGGGGGTGTGTCGCTCCGTTCCGGCCCGGAGGACGCCGGCGATGTGGATCTGTGGGCCGCAGAGCCCTGTGAATCCACATTCACCGCGGTGGGGGCGGCCGGAGGGCGGGGGTGCGCCGTCATGACCGGGCCCTGACGTCGCCCGTGCCATCATCTGCCCTCGAATGTCGCGCCGCATCCTCCTGCTCGGTTCCACGGGCTCCATCGGCACGCAGGCCCTCGACGTCATCTCGCGCTCCGACGAGCTCGAGGTCGTCGGGCTGAGCGCCCAGACCCGCTGGCAGGACCTCGTCGCCCAGGCGACCGCCCACGGCGTGGAGGCGGTCGCGGTCACGGACCTCGATCAGGCGGCGCTCGCCGCCGAGGCCTGGACCGACGGCACGGTGCTGCGCGGAGCCGAGGGGCTCGTCCAGCTCGTCCTCGAGTCCGGAGCCGACCTCGTCCTCAACGCCCTCGTGGGCTCGGCCGGCCTCGGGCCGACGGTCGCGACGCTCGGCGAGGGAATCGACCTCGCGCTCGCGAACAAGGAGTCGCTCGTCGTCGGCGGCGAGCTCGTGATGGCGCTCGCGGAGGCCACCGGGGCGCAGATCCTGCCTGTCGACAGCGAGCACTCCGCGATCCACCAGCTCGTCCACGGCGAGCACGCCGTCGGCGGGCCCGCGGGGATCGACAAGCTCGTCCTCACGGCGTCGGGCGGCCCGTTCCGCGGGCGCACGCGCGCCGATCTCGAGGACGTCACGGTCGACGAGGCGCTCGCACACCCCACGTGGTCGATGGGGGGCAAGATCTCGATCGACTCGGCGACGCTCATGAACAAGGGGCTGGAGGTCATCGAGGCCCACCACCTGTTCGGCACGCCCTACGAGCGGATCGACGTCGTCGTGCACCCGCAGTCGATCGTCCACTCCCTCATCACGCTCACGGACGGTGCGGCACTCGCGCACCTCGGTCACCCCGACATGCGCGTCCCGATCGCCTACGCGCTCCACCACCCGCAGCGCACGGCGCTCCCCGTGCGTCCGCTCGACCTCGCGGAGATCGGGTCGCTCACCTTCGAGCACGTCGACACCGACGCGTTCCCCTGCCTGCGCCTGTCGCGCGAGGCGGCGATCGCCGGCGGCACCGCGCCGTGCATCCTCAACGCGGCCAACGAGATCGCCGTCCACGCCTTCCTCGGGGGACGGCTCGGCTTCCTCGGGATCGCGGAGGTCATCGAGGGCACCCTCGACCGCATGGGCAGTGAGCGCATCCGCGCGTTCGAGACGCTGTACGCCGCCGACCGGGAGGCCCGTGAGGTCGCCGCCGACCTCGTGACGGCCATCGCCTGATGTCCTGGATCCTCGCGTTCGTCGGGTTCGCGCTCCTCATCATCCTCCACGAGCTGGGCCACTTCGCCGCCGCGAAGGCGGTCGGCATGAGGGTCGAGC
>JBFIDS010000604.1:0-2327 GCA_041603715.1 Paraconexibacter sp.
GATGTCGCGCCGCTGCTGGGCGACCCACGCCTCGTACTCGGCGGGCGGGATCGCACGGACGCGCGCCGTCATGTTCGCGTGACCGCGACCGCACAGCTCGGCGCACTGCCCGGTGTAGACGCCCGGGTCGTCGATCTTGAACCAGGTGTAGTTCGTGTAGCCGGGGACGGCGTCGAACTTGCCGCCGAGCTTCGGGATCCACCACGAGTGGGCGACGTCCTGGGCCTCGATGTCGAGCGTGACGGTCGTCTTCGTGGGGACGACGAGCTCCTCGTAGGCGAAGACGTCGTTGAGGACGTTGCCGTCGCCGTCGTCGTAGGTGTAGCGCCAGACGTACTGCTGGCCGTTGACCTTGATGTTGAGGGCCTTGCCGTCGGGCGGGAGGCGCTTGCCGTCGCCGCCGCTGATCACCCCGGCGGTGAGCGCGAGGCCGTCGGGATCGGAGTTCTCCGGGTCCCGGATGCCGTCGAGCTGCACGAACGTGAGCACCGCGAGGACGACGAGGATGAGCGCGGCGCCCGCGGTCCAGCCGATCTCCAGGCGGGTGTTCCCGTGGATCTGGGCCGCGACGGCGCCCCTGCGCGCGCGGTACTTGTAGATCGAGTAGAAGAGCGCGCCCTCGACGAGGATGAAGATGACGACCGCGATCGCGAGCACGACCTTGTAGAGCGTGTCGATCTTGTCGGCGTTGGGCGAGCCGCCCGCCTCGGGGGTCAGGAGATCGGCCGAGGCCGTCCCGGTCGCGAGGAGGGTGATGGCGAACGCGGCGAGGACGGACAGTCCGAGGGCGCGACGCAGGGAGGATGTGAGGTTCATGTGGCGCAAGGCGGCGGGGATTCTATTCAAGGATCGGCGGGTGACGGTGACCAGGGCGCCTCAGCGTCCCTGGAAGGCGCTTGCGCGCTTCTGGGTGAATGCGGTGACGCCCTCGACGAAGTCGGCGGTGCCGGCCATCTCCTGCTGGATATCGGCCTCGAGGGCGAGCTGGGCGGTCAGCTCGTGGAGGCCCCCCGCGCCGAGCAGGCGCTTCGTGCCCGCGTAGGCGCGGGTGGGGCCCGTGGCGAGGCGCTCGAGGAGGGCCTGGGCCTCGGCGCGAAACTCGTCGTCGGCGTGGACGCGGTTGACGAGGCCCCACTCGAGAGCGGTGCGGGCGGGCACCTTCTCGCCGAGCATCGCCATCTCGGCGGCGCGGGCGACGCCGACGCGGGCGGGCACCGACAGGGACGCGCCGCCGTCGGGGACGAGCCCGATGTTGATGAAGGCGAGGAGGAAGTAGGCGGACTCGGAGGCGACGACGAGGTCGCCGGCGAGCGCGATGCCCATCCCGACGCCGACGCAGGCGCCGTTGACGGCGCTCAGCACCGGCTTCTCCATGCGCCGGATCTCCTCGACGATGGGGTTGTAGCGCTCCTGGAGCGAGCGCCGCAGGTCGGGGAGGCCCGCCGGCGTGACGGGCGGCGGGTTCTCGGCGTCGCCGAAGGACGCGAGGTCGGCGCCGGACGAGAAGCCGGCGCCCGCCCCGGTGAGCATCACGGCACGGACCGTGTCGTCGGCGGACGCGTCCTTGAGCGCGGACAGCAGCTCCCGGCAGAGCTTCCCGTTCATCGCGTTCATGACGTCGGGGCGGTTGAGCTCGATCTTGAGGGCCCCGCCGTTGCGCGTCACGGCGACGGTCTCGAGCTGCTGCTCCAGCACGTACTCGCTCATGCGGTCCACCCTATCTGCGCGTACGCTGCAGTGGTGTCCCGCCCCGTCATCGGAATCACCGCGGCGATCGAACCGGCCCGTTACGGGCCGTGGGAGGAGCCGGCCGCATTCGCCCCGGCCGTCTACTCCGACGCGGTCCGTCTCGCCGACGGACTCGCGCTCCTCATCCCGCCCGACGACGCGAACGTGGAGGCGCCCGACGACGTCCTCGACCTCCTCGACGGGCTGATCCTGTCGGGGGGCTCGGATATCGACCCGGGGACCTACGGCGCGGAGCCGCACCCCGAGACGCGGGGCGCCGTCCCCGTCCGCGACCGCTCCGAGGTCGCGCTCGCGCGTCGCGCGCTGGAGCGCGACATGCCCCTGCTGGGGATCTGCCGCGGGATGCAGCTCCTCAACGTCGCGCTCGGGGGGACGCTGCATCAGCACCTGCCCGACATCGTCGGGACCGAGGAGCACCGGCGCACGACGGGCAGCTGGCCCGGCAACGAGCACGACGTCGAGCTCGACGCCGGCTCGGGGGCCGCCCGGCTCGCGGGGGAGACCGTCCACCGCACGTTCTCCCACCACCACCAGGCGATCGATTCGCTCGGTGAGGGCCTCGTCGTGACGGGCCGCGC
>JBFIDS010000605.1:0-2317 GCA_041603715.1 Paraconexibacter sp.
CGCGACGAGCCCGCCGAGCCACACGCTCATCGCGGCGACGTGCGCGATGTCGAGAGGGACGAGGAGCGTGGAGGGGTCGGTGCTCGACGGGTGCCCGCTCAGCGCCGGGAGGGCGGTGAGGGCCGCGGCCGGGACGAGGAGCAGCGCCATCCGCGACCCACCGAGACGGCTCAGCATGTGGCCGTCGGCGCCCAGCGAGACGGGTCGCAGGACGGGGACCGGGCGCGGGGTCGCGAGCAGGACCGCGCCGAGGCTCAGCCAGACGAGGAGCTTGATGCCCCAGACGGTCCCGAAGCGCGTGTCGATGACCTCCCGCACGACGTTCGACTCGAGGGCGGCCCAGAACGACTGCCCGGACACGATCGCCCCCTGGATGAGGATGCCGAGCGCGCTCGTCGCGAGACCCAGGTTGACCGCGGCGAGGAGGAGGAACCCGGCCCGCCTGCCGTAGGCCTCGCTCCCCTCGCGCCAGCGATGGTCGCCACCGGCCACCGAGCGCAGCCCGGGGATCCAGCACAGGACGAGGAACACGATCGCACCGAGGGCGAGCGCGATGGCCGCATAGTCGAGCGCGCGGACGGCGGCGAAAGCGGTGTCGATCGCCGTCCCTCCTCCGTCGCCGCCGACGACCGACGCGACCGAGAGGGCCCCGTCGGCGGACCGCTCGCCGAGGTGGAAGAGCATCCCCCCGGTGATGACGTGCCCGTCGTAGGAGACGAGGCGGTAGGTCGCCGTGTAGGAGCCCTTCGGGAGTCCGGGCTTCAGGTCGACCGCGAGGTGCTTCTCGTTGCCCTCGGGCCGGACGATCTTCATCTCGTCGACGCGCTCGGCGGCGACGTTGAAGACGCGCACGGCGCCGAACTGCGCCTCGACGGGCTCGTTGAACTTGA
Organism: Paraconexibacter sp.; assembly: GCA_041603715.1. Taxonomy (GTDB): domain Bacteria; phylum Actinomycetota; class Thermoleophilia; order Solirubrobacterales; family Solirubrobacteraceae; genus Paraconexibacter. The sequence goes on from JBFIDS010000605.1 coordinate 891, forward strand.
AGACGACCTGGTCGGGCTGGCCTGTCCGGAACACCTCGTCGCGGAACGGCTCGCTGCCGGTGAGGTAGGCGTGGCCGAAGGCCGCCGGCGCGAACGCGAGGATCGCGACGACGACGAGGCCAAGGAGCGCCGCGAGACGGCGCAGCGGGCGCACGGACGCCGCGGACCGGGCGGGTGACGGGACGCTCGGCACGGTCACCACGCCTCCGTGGCGGGTTCGGTGGCACCCTCGGTCGCACGCCGGCGGCGCACCACGACGACGAGGGCGGCGGAGCCGAGGAGAAGGGCGACGAAGCCGACGATGGCCGCGACCGGCGCTCCACCGTCCTCGCCGGGTGTCCATTCGAGGACGCCCGCGATGGTCGCGGGCGCCGAGGCGCCGGCCACCTGGACCTGGACCTCCCAGTCGAAGATCTTCGTCCGCACGCCGGGGTCGGTCACCTGCGGCGGGCGCCCCTCGGCCATCCAGTGGATGCGATGGTCGTGCCACGAGAACCGGCCGGAGCGGTCGAGCACGCGCCAGTCCGGCTCGGCGTCGGAGTCCGCGCTGTCGGGGACGTCGACGATGCCGTCGCGCTCCTGGTTGATCCAGAACGCCTCGGAGCGCTCGTTCACCGCGACCGTGCCGTCGGCGGCGATCCGCGCGTAGGGCTCGTCCTGGTAGCCGAGGACCATGAGGTCACGCCCGCTGCGGTTGACGAGCAGCAGCTCGTCCTCGCGGTTGAGGATCGACACGTCGACGCCGTCGGGCATGCCGGTGACGTTCTCGATGGTGCTGAGGAAGTTGGGGTCGCCCGTGTGGGCGGATGCAGTGGCGGGCGCCGCGGCGAGCGCGGCGAGGGCGACGGCGGCGAGGCGGGGGATGCGGGTCACGGGGACCGGGCCTCCTTGGGGTGTCGGCGGGGACGGGGGTCGGGTCCGGGCGAGAGGTGACGGCCCGCCGGGGACGGACGACCTCAGCGCGCGGGCGCCGGCCCGGGCGGGCCGCGCTCGGCGAGCGAGGCGGCGAGGAGACGCGTGCCGCGGGCGACGAGAGCCCGGGAGGCGCGGGCGAGACGCGGCTCGATGCGAACCGGGGCCCGGCGGGCCACGCGCGGCCGGGCGGACGACGCGAGCGCCGCGATGCGGGTCTCGCCGACGTAGCGGCCCGCGAGGAGCGGCAGGAGCAGGATGAGCGCCGGGGCGAGGTGGAGCAGGCCGGTGTGTGCGCCGCCGAGCGATTCGACCAGCGCGACGAGGACGCTCGCGAGAGCGACGAGGGCGAGAACGGCCATGTCCCTGCGGGAGACCATCGCTTCAGAGGGTATCGGCCGATGCCGGGCGCGCAATGAGCATTCCTACCCACCACTACGCGGCCGGACCGCGGCCGGACGCATCGCCGCGCCCGGGATCTCCGTACTGGAGGTGTGGAGAACGTCTGGGACTAC
>JBFIDS010000606.1:0-2316 GCA_041603715.1 Paraconexibacter sp.
ACGTCCTCGGCGGTCCCCTCGAGCCCTGCGGGACCGATCCCGTCACCGGCTTCTACCGGGATGGCTGCTGCACCACGGGCCCCGAGGATCGCGGGAGCCACACGATCTGCGCGGTGGTGACCGAGGAGTTCCTCGGCCATCAGCGCTCGATCGGCAACGACCTCGTCACCCCGGCGCCCGCGTTCCGCTTCCCGGGGCTCGTGCCGGGCGACCGCTGGTGCGTGACCGCCGCGAACTGGCTGCGGGCGCACGAGGACGGGGCGGCCGCCTACGTCGTGCTCGCCTCGACCCACGAGCGTGCGCTGGAGATCGTCCCGCTCGAGGCGCTGCGCGAGCACGCCGTCGACGTCCCCTCGGATCCGGGCGCCCTGGACAGCGAGGACTGAGCCCGTCGGCCCGGGCGGTGGCCCGGGCACCAACCGGGCGCCGCGCGTTTGTCGTCATGCCACGGCCCGGCGTTCTGTGACGAGCGTCACGATCGCGCGCATGGGGTTCATCAATCCAGCACCGGTCCCGTTCGACGTCGAGGAGTGGAAGAAGAAGCCTCACCTCGAACGCGTGAAGCCGCTCGCCCAGGACTGGGCGGCCAACGGCTTCGGAACGCCGTACGCGATCCACGTCCTCTACATCGTGAAGCTCGTGCTCTTCACCCTCGCCGCCTACTGGATCATCGGCGCGACGGAGGGCCTCGAGGGCGGCCTGTCGAACTGGTGGACCGAACCGATCGTCTGGCAGAAGCTCGTCGTCTACATGATCCTCTGGGAGATGATCGGGCTCGGGTCGAGCTCGATGCCTCTGAGCTTCCGCTTCCTCCCGCCCATCGGCTGCAGCCTCGCCTGGCTGAGGCCCGGGACGATCCGGCTCCCGCCGTACCCGGACAAGGTGCCGCTCACGGCCGGCAACCGCCGCAACATCGTCGACGTCCTCCTCTACGCGGGCGTTCTCGTCACCGGCTTCATCCTGCTGTTCTCCAGCGGGTCGAGCGCGAGCGGCGCGTTCAGCGGCACGGAGTTCTCCGCCGGCAGGCTCGACACGACGCTCATCGCGATCATGCTCGGCTGCTGGGCCCTTCTCGGCTTCCGCGACAAGGTCTCCTTCCTGTGCGGACGGCCGGAGATCTACGGCGTCCTGCTCGTCGTCTTCCTGTTCCCGATCGAGAACCTCATCATCGCCTCGCAGATCGTGCTCGTCTGCGTGTGGCTCGGCGCGGCGAGCTCGAAGCTGAACCACCACTTCGGGAGCGTCGTCGCGGTGATGGTGTCGAACACCCCGTGGAACCGGTCGAAGACGATCAAGAAGCAGCTCTACCGCAACTGGCCCGAGGACCTGCGCGCTTCGAAGAAGGCGACGTACTTCGCCCACCTCGGCACCGCGATCGAGTACACCTTCCCGATCCTGCTGCTCGTCACCCAGGGCGGCACGATCGGGGCGATCGCCGTCGTCGCCATGATCATCTTCCACATCCACATCACGTCGACGTTCCCGCTCGCCGTGCCGTTGGAGTGGAACCTCTTCATGATCTTCGGCGTCGTCTTCCTGTTCGGCGAGTACGGCGACGTCGCCTGGTCGACGCTCGACTCCTGGCCGCTTCTCGCGATCATCCTCGCGGTCAACGTCGGTCTGCCCGTGCTGGGCAACATGCGCCCCGACCTCGTCTCGTTCCTGCCGTCGATGCGCTACTACGCCGGCAACTGGGCGACGAGCCAGTGGCTCTTCCGCCGCGACACGAACGCGGAGGAGCGGTTCGACAGCACGGTCAAGAAGAGCTCGCCGGTGGTCGCCAACCAGCTCGCGAAGCTCTACGACCCCGACAGCGCCGAGATCTTCCTCACGAAGGCGCTCGCCTTCCGCGCGATGCACCCGCACGGGCGCGCGCTGAACGGCCTGCTCCCGCACGCAGCGGTCGGTGGGGAGGTCGAGGACTACAAGGTCCGCGAGGGCGAGTTCCTCACGGGGGCGACCATCGGGTGGAACTTCGGTGACGGCCACTTCCACAACGAGCAGCTCCTCGCGGCGGTGCAGGAGCAGTGCAACTTCGAGGAGGGTGAGCTGCGCATCATCTGCCTCGAGTCCCAGCCGATCCAGGTCCAGGAGCAGCGCTACCGGATCTACGACGCCAAGACGGGCCTCCTCGAGGAGGGCGTCGTCAAGGTCAAGGACATGATCGAGCGCCAGCCCTGGCTCGGCGGGGGCGAGGACTACGAGTTCCCCGTCCACGTGACCTCGGGCGGCCACCAGAACGCGGCCCCACGGGACGAGCCGTCGGCGCCGGTTCCGCCCGTCGGCGTCGGCTGAGCCGCCGAGACCCACGCGCAC
>JBFIDS010000607.1:0-2316 GCA_041603715.1 Paraconexibacter sp.
GCGGCCCCTGCCGCCGCTCCCGCTCCGGGCACCGCACCGGGGCCGATGCCGCCGCCGGGCGCGCCGCCGTCCCGGTGCCCGGGCCCCGCGACGTCCGCCGGGGTCTCCTCCCCGTCGTGTCCGGGCCGTCCGATCTCGGTCCAGTCGGCACCGACGAGCTCGGCCGCCTTGGCCATCGTGTCGCGGAAGAGGAAGGCCGCGGGGACCACCGGGGTCCAGGCGCGGTACGAGAGCCCGGCCTCCTCCATCGCGTCGACCGACACCGCGCACGTCTCGCACGAGGCGAGATGCTCCGTGAGCCAGGCGTGGTCGTCCTCGTCGCGGAGCTGCCCGTCCTGGCGCATCGCGATGAGCGGCAGCGCGCGGGCGCACTCCTCGGAGCTCGTCGTGATCGCCGCGAGCGCGCTCCCGCGCAGCTCATCCCGCAGCTTGATCCGGGCGCGCGAGATGAGCTGCGCGACGGAGTTGCGGTTCATGTCCATGATGTCGGCGATCTCGTCGTAGCTGAGCTCCTCGAGCTCGCGCAGGACGAGGACCTCGCGCTGGCGGTCCGGGAGCCGCCCGTTCGCCTCGCGCACGGACGCCTGGAGCGCACCGAGCATCGCCGCGCGCTCGGGGTCGGCCTCGAGGGGCGCGCCGTCCCCGTACACCGGCCGGGCCCCGGTCTCGGGGATCTCCTCGACGGCGTCGGCCTTCTTGCGTCGCCCGATCACGTCGTAGCTCGCATTCCGGGCCGCGGTGAACAGGTACGCCCCGAAGTTGAGGTCGCGGTCCTGCAGCTTCGGGAGCCGCTGGAGCACCTTGAGAAACGCGTCCTGCGTCGCGTCCTGCGCGTCCTGCTCGCTGCCGACGAGCCGCAGGCAGAACGTGTAGATCCGCTGCTCGTAGGCGTCGTAGAGGAGCGCGAAGGCAGCCCCGTCACCGCCAGCAGCGGCGCGGGCGAGCCGATCTTCATCGGGCAGCCCGGGCATGGGAACGATCCTACCTCCCCGTCCATCGGTTCCCAAGCCCCCGGTGCATCGGCTATCCGCCCCGCTTGATGGTCAGGGTCCGGCGGAGGACCGTCGAGTTCCCGGCCCTGTCGGTCGCGCTGATCCGCAGGCGTTTCTTGCCGGGCGAGTAGCGGTGGCTGAGCGTCACGGCGTTGCGCCCGCGGATCGTGACCGGCCGGGAGCGATCGCCCCAGTCGACGCGGATGCGCGAGAGCCCCGACGCACGGACGCCACCCGGCGCCGCGTCCGAGGCCCGGACGCGCACGCGGAGCACCTTGCCGGCCGCCCGCGCGGATCCGATCGTCACGTCGAGCTGCGGATCGCGCGCGTCGACGCGCAGGTTCGAAGTCTTCGTCGCCTCGGTCTGGCCGCGACGGTCGGTCGCGATGACCCGCCACTTGTGCAGGCCGTCGGCGATGGCCACGGGGACCTTCATCCGCGTGTCCTGGGTCTGCCCGACCGGCTGGCCGTCGATCTCGACGGTGTAGGTGAGCGGACCCCACAGCTCGAAGGACTCCGACCAGTTCAGCGGAGGCCTGGCGAAGCGACGGAACCTCGTGGTGGTGTAGGTCCGAAACGCGCCGGGCGCACGGTCGAAGGTGGCGGAGACGAGCCGGCGCCCGTCGACGCCCGACTGGACGAAGACGACGACGACGTCGCCGGCGCGGTTGGCCGCCGCGTCCATCCCGGCCGCGAGGTCGACCGGCCCGAGCTCGGGCCGCGAGAGCGTGACCTCGCCGTCGGGCGGGTCGACCGTGCGCTTGTCGACGGCGATCTTCCACGGGAACGCGCGGACCGTCTCGGCACCGGGCACGCCCCCGAAGGCGGCGACGACTCCGAGCCCGTTCTCGGGAAAGGTCGGGACGGGCTGCGAGGGCACGCCGGTCCCGCCCGCGATACGCAGGGCGGGGAAGGGCTTGTCGTCGTGGATCGCCACGCCGACCGGGGCTCCGGACCCCGCGTGCGCGGAGACCGCGATGCCCTCACCGCGGCCCGACAGCTCGACCCGCGGGGTCGTCCCCTGGTCCGGGACGGGGAAGGCGAGATCGTCGATGACGGTCGGCACCTCGAACTGCGAGCCGACGAGCCGGCGGGTGATGATGCGCCGCGACGTCGCGAGGCCGTCCTGGAAGCCCTGGCGGAAGACGACCCAGGCGTAGCTCGAGTCGTCCTCGATGTCGAGATCGGGGAGGTCCGAGTCGCGGCCGGGGCGGCCCTCGAGCTCGGGGAGGCTGATGTCCTGCGGCGCGGTGGAGATCCGCTCGCCGAACACGCGACGACCGTAGACGTGCGAGCGCCCGTCGGCACCGGCCTCGCCCCAGAC
>JBFIDS010000608.1:0-2316 GCA_041603715.1 Paraconexibacter sp.
GCTGCCGCGGTGCGTCGTCCCGGGGAACCGCGCCGCGAGTGCCGTGGCCTCGTCGGCCGCCACCCGCTCGCCGGGCGCGGCGACGAGCGCCTCCTCGTCGAGCCCGAAGGCGCCGCCGACCGCTCGCCGCAGGCCGGGGACCTCGCCGCTGCCGTGCCGCGCGATCGCCGCGACGAGCCCGCGCAGCTGCGAACCCTCCGGGACGCGGCCGAGCACGTGCAGGCCGTCCTTGATCTGGACGTCCTTGACCTCGCAGAGATAGCCGTCGAGATGCTCGACGAGCTCGCCCGCATCGCCGGGATCACCCGCGTCGGCGTCCAGGCCGAGGTCCTCGTGGAGGTTGGCCGCCCGGATCGCTTCCCAGATCTGCGCGCCGAGGCCGGGGAGCTTCGACGGGTCGAGGACCTCGAGCCGCGCGTACTCGTCCATGAGGGTCTCGAGGTCGGCGAGCTCGTCGTAGCTCTCGGCCCGCATCATCGGCGGGACGAGGTGGTCGACGACGACCGCGTGCGCGCGTCGCTTGGCTTGCGCGCCCTCCCCGGGGTCGTTGACGACGAACGGGTACACGAGCGGCATGTCGGCCTGCGCGGCGTCCGGCCCGCACGCGCGCGACAGCGCGAGCATCTTGCCGGGAAGCCACTCGAGCGTGCCGTGCTTGCCAAGATGGACGATCGCGTCGGCGCCCCAGTGCGCGTCGAGCCAGCGGTACGCGGCGAGGTAGTGGTGCGCGGGGGCGAGCTCGGGGTCGTGGTAGATGCCGACCTGGTCCTCGCCATAGCCGCGCGGCGGCTGGATGAGGACCACGACGTCGCCGAGCTCGATCCCGGCGACGACGAGGTCACCGCCCGCCGACGCGGTCGCGCTCTCGTCGAGGTACCGGTCCCCGGGCGCGGGGCCCCAGCGCTCCTCCATCGGCTCCGTGAGCTCTGTTGGGAGCGTCGCGTGCCACGTGAGGTAGTCGGCGGCGGCGATCCGCAGCGGCGCCGAGGCGAGCTGCTCGTCGGTGAGGAACTCAGGATCGTGGCCGCCCGCCGCGATGAGCCGGTGCATGAGCTCGTCGCCGTCGGCGGGGATGTCCCGGACGTCGATCCCATCCGCCCGCAGCGCGTGGAGCAGGTCGACCGCGCTCACGGGGGTGTCGAGCCCGACGGCCATGCCGATCCGCGCGTGCTTCGTCGGGAACGCGGTGAGGACGATCGCGATCCGACGGCGCTTCGCGGTCCGCAGCCGCGCGTGGCGCAGGACGAGTCCGGCGAGCCGGTCGCAGCGCTCGGCGTCGGGGACGTAGCGCGGCACAGGGGTCCCGACCGGGGAGTCGGCGTCGGCCTCCTTGAAGCAGATCGGACCGCCGATGATCCGCCCGTCGAACTCGGGGATCGCGACCTGTGTCGCAGCGTCGACGGGGAGCAGTCCCTCGCCGCCCTCCTCCCAGCGGGCACGGCCCATCGTCACGCACAGCGCCTGGACGACCGGGACGTCGAGCGCCTCGAGCGCGCTCGCGTCCCAGGCCATCTGCTCCTCGCTACCGCCGTCGTCGGGGGGCAGCGTGCCCGCGGCGTCACCGGCGTGGGACCCGCCGGTGGCGAGCATCGTCGTGACGAGCGCGTCGACGCGGCCGGCGAGGAGGTCGAGCGCCGCGACCGTCCCGTCCCGCGTCGAGCGGCGCAGCGTATAGCTCCAGACCGGCAGCGGATGGCCACCGGCGCGCTCGATCGCCGCGCACAGGCCGTCGATGAAGTCGGTGTTCCCGGTGAGGCGATGCGAGCGGTAGAACGTGATCCCGACGACGGGCCGGGACGGGTCGCGATCGGCGAGCGCCTCGTCGAGAGTCACGTCGCCGCGACCGGGGATGTAGACGCCGAGGTCGTCCACGGGGGTCGGCTCGTCGAAACCGAACCCCTCCAGGAGGAAGGTGTCGGCGAGGAAGCGGAGCATCTGCCCGACGTTGTCGACGTCGCCCGAGCGCAGGTACTCGCCGACCTGGGCGACGGCGCCGGCGGGCGCGGTGGAGAGCGCGGTCATCTCGGCGTCCGGCGCCGCCTCACCCCCGAGGGCGACGAGCACGATGCCGTCGGCCCGGCAGCGCTCGGCGAGTCGGTCGACGCCGCCGACCCAGCCGCGCCGGCCGCCGAGGACCCGGATCACGACGAGCCGTGCGTCGCGCAGGACGTCGTCGAGGAACGGGTCGATGTCGGTCGTCCCCCGCGGGTTCGCGCAGCGGACCTCGGGAAAGTCGTCGGGGAGTCCCCGGACCGCGGCGGCGGTCGCGAGGATCTCGGTGTCGGCGGTCGTCACGAAGCGGAGCATGCGGGCGCC
>JBFIDS010000609.1:0-2313 GCA_041603715.1 Paraconexibacter sp.
GAAGTTCGTCACGCCGAACCACGACAGGACGATGCGGTCGGGTCGCACCGCGCCCGTCCGCGCGTCGACGTTCCCGAGGCCGAAGACGCGGCGCCGGGCGGCGATCATCTCCTCCCGCGAGTCGGAGCCGACCACCGCGGCCCCGCCGCGCGCCTCCGAGCCCACGTGGGCGGCCGACGGCCCGGCCGCCGCGGCGAGGAGGAGGACCGCTCCGGCGACGACGATCGCGACACGGCGGGCGACGGAGCGGGGCGGGTTCGAGCGCACCGGCCAACGCTACCCGCGGCACGCGGGTAGCGTGCGGGGTCATGTCCGGGATCCTCGCGCCGTCCCCGTCCCCGTCCCCGTCCCCGTCACCGTGCCGGTCGGGCCGCCCCGCGTGAGCCCGGACCCGCGCACACCGCTCGCCGTCGACATCACGCTGCGCGCGTTGCCGGTCACGGAGGTCGCCGCCGCCGCCGCCGAGGTCGAGGCGCACGGGTTCGACGCGGTCGCGGTCACGGAGTCGACGGGCAACCCGTTCGTCGCCGCGACGCTCGCGGCCGGCGCGACGTCACGCGTCCGGGTCGCGACCGGGATCGCCCTCGCGTTCCCGCGCAGCCCCATGGACGTCGCCTACACGGCGTGGGACCTGCAGGCGCTCAGCGGCGGACGGTTCGCGCTCGGGCTCGGATCCCAGGTGCGCGCGCACGTCGAGCGCCGCTTCGGCGCGGACTTCTCACGGCCGGCAGCACGGATGCGCGAGCACGTCCTCGCGCTGAAAGCGATCTTCGACTGCTGGGAGGACGACACCCCGCTCGACTTCACCGGCGAGTTCACCACCCACACGCTGATGCCGCCGAACTTCCGGCCCGCGCCGGGTCCGCACGGCCGCCCCCCGGTGCTCCTCGCCGCGGTCCGCGAGCGGATGCTCGAGGTGACGGGCGAGGTCGCCGACGGGCTCCTCGGCCACGCGTTCTGCACCCCTGAGGTCCTGAGGGACGTGACCCTGCCCGCGCTGCACCGAGGGCTCGCCCGGTCGGGTCGCTCGCGCGACGACATCGAGATCACCGCCGGGCAGTTCGTCGCGTGCAGCGACGAGGAGTGGGAGGGCGTCCGCCGGCGGATCGCGTTCTACGGCTCGACGCCCGGGTACCGCCACGTCCTCGACCACCATGGCCTCGGGGACCTGTTCGAGGCTCTCCACGCCGCATCGCGCTCGGGCGCGTGGGACACGATGCCCGGTCTCGTCGACGACGACGTGCTCGCCCTCTTCACCGTGCGCGGGGACGACCCGGCCGCGGCGGCCGCCGAGATCCGCACCCGGGTCGGCGGGCTCGCCGATCGGGTCGGGCTCATCGGGGAGTCGCCGGACCTGTCCCGCTGGTCGGCCATCGCGCAGGCCCTGGGCGATCCACGGTAGGCGCCTGGGGGTTCCGACCCGCGCTCTCGCCCTCACGCGCAGGCGTCGGGCTCCAGCCTCACGTCCTCGCCCTCGGCGGTCGCGAGCGCGGCGTCGGCGTCGGGCCCGGTGTCGGCGAGCGGCGTGACGACGAGACGCAGCGCCGGGGCACCGGGGCGCTCGAGGGCCTCGCGCGCGGTCCGCGCGACCGTTCCGACCGCCGCCCGCCGCCGGGCCTCGGGCCGCAGGCAGAACGCCGCGACGTCCACGGACACGAGCAGGGTGCGCCCGTCGCGGCTCGGGGAGAGCTGCTCGACGTAGAGGGGGCCGCCCTTGAACGGGAACGCCGCGAGATAACGCTCGAACGGGCTCTGCGCCGCCGGGCCCTCGAGGGGCTCGGGGGAACGCCGGGCCGCGAGCGCGTCGAGCCGCGCCTCGAGCGTCGCGACACGCGGCCGGTCCCCCGCCGCGGCCGCCGCGCGCCGCTCCGCCGCGAGCGCGTCGATCTGCTCGTCGAGGCCGTCGCGCTCCACGGCCGGGGGCGTCGCGACCGTGGCCCCGGGCGGGTCGTCGGACCCACAGCCGGCGCCCAGGAGGGCGACGACCCCGGTGACGAGGGCGAGGCGGCCGCGCACGGACATCGCGGCGCAGCCTACTGCGGAGCGTCGCGCAGCTCGCCGGTTCGTCGCACGGCCCCCGCGACGGCCGGGGACCGCAGCGGACGTCCACGGCGCAGATCGTGCCCGCGCCCGCCCAGGGTGACAAGATGCCCGCCGATGAGCGAGTCGATCACCCGCACCTACCGAGTCGCGATGGGCGCGTGCTCCCCGTACGTCCGGCGCTGGGGCCGACTGCAGGTCGAGGGTGCCGAGCTGCTCCCCGACGGCCCACTCCTCATCGCCGGCAACCACGACAGCTACTGGGACCCGGTC
>JBFIDS010000610.1:0-2313 GCA_041603715.1 Paraconexibacter sp.
AGCGCGCACTCGATGGCCCCGTGGGTCTGCAGGCAGCACGGATAGGCCTTGATCCACATCGCGGAGAACGCGGACCCCGGGTCCCCGCCCTGATCCGCGGGCCGGGTGGACGCCGCGTCACCGGGCCGCGCGAACCGGGCGCCGAACGCCTCGGCGAAGCCGGCCGTCCCGCTCTCGACGCGCTCCGCATCCACCCGGGCCCCGGCGGCGACGAGGCGGGCGGCCTCCACACCGCTCGCCGCCGCGAGGCCCACCTGGAGCGCCTTGCCGTCGGAGCCGAACGCGGCGCGCAGTCCGCCTGCGCGCAGGAGGGCGAGCGCGGCCGCCTGCCGCGCGTCCGCTCCGAGCAGCCGTGCGGCGGCGACCGCGGCGCCGACGCCGCCGCCGACCGCGGTCGGATGCCAGCCGCCGTCGTAGAGCGCCGGATGGGAGGCGGCGGTGAGCGACGCCATCGTCTCGACCCCGGCCGCGTAGGCCTCGAGGAGGTCGCCGACCGACGATCCGCGCGACACGGCGACGGCCAGGGCGGCCGGCGCGACCGGCGCGCTGAGGTGCGCGAGGCCGGGGAGGAACGTGTCGTCGAAGTCGAGGACGTGGCCCGCGGTGCCGAGCGCGGTCGCGTGCCCGGCGACACCCTCGGCGACCGCGTGCGCCGCGCGCGCGGCGGGCTCGTCCGAGCCGGCGTGCGCGCAGGCGAGCCAGTCGAGGAACACGGTGGCGGGCGCGACGGACACCGTCAGCGCGGCCGCAGGCCGTCGAGGACGCCCGCGACGACGGTGCGCACGGCCTCCTCGAGGTCGTCGGCGGCGACCATCCCTGCGGTCGCGAGCGACGCGAGGCCGTGGATGGCGGCGAACATCGCGAGCCCGGTCTGCGAGGGGTCGGTCCCGCGCAGTTCGCCCGCGGCCTGCCCGGACGCGATGAGCTCGACGACCGGCTGGAACGCCGCCGTGCCCGCGTCGTGCAGATCGTCGGCCCCGTCGCGGTGCTTGCCGACGAACATGAGCTCGAGGAGCGCCGCCTCCCGCGTCGCGAAGCGCACGTACGCGGCGGCGACGCGCACCAGCCGCGCCTCGAGGCCGCCGCGGCTCCGTGTCGCGCTCGCGCGCAGATCGTCCCCGAGCCGCTCGAAGCCGCGCAGTGCGAGCGCGTCGAGAAGTGCCTGACGGTCGGGGAAATGACGCCGAGGCGCGGCGTGGCTGACGCCGATGTCCCGGGCGATCTCACGCAACGAGAGGTCGCCCACGCCGCCGTCGCGCACGACCTCCTCGGCCCGCGCGAGGAGCTCCTCGCGGAGGTTGCCGTGGTGGTAGGGGCGGGGGCTCGTCGTGGCCACGCGCGGAGGGTACCGCAGAAGTAGACGTTGACAGCTTTGTTGACATCGTCTACTTTGAGACCATGCCCAACGCCAAGTGGACCGCCGCCGACCTGCCGGACCTCCGTGGACGCACCGTCGTCATCACCGGCGCCAACAGCGGGATCGGGAAGGTCGCCGCGCGGGAGATCGCCCGCGCGGGCGCGCGCACCGTCCTCGCCGTGCGCACGACCTCCAAGGGGGAGGAGGCCGCTGCCGACATGCCGGGCAGCACCGAGGTCCGTCGCCTCGACCTCGCCGACCTCGCGTCGGTGCGCGAGTTCGCGGCCGGCTGGGACGGGCCGATCGACGTGCTCATCAACAACGCCGGCGTGATGGCGCTCCCCGAGTCGCGCACCGCGGACGGCTTCGAGATGCAGATCGGCACGAACCACCTCGGGCACTTCGCGCTCACGAGCCTCCTCCTGCCGCACATCACGGGACGGGTCGTCAACGTCGCCTCGGTCGCCCACAGGATGGGGAAGATCTCGCTCGACGACCTCAACTGGGAGTCGCGCCGATACCAGCGCTGGGGGGCCTACGGGCAGTCCAAGCTCGCGAACCTCGTCTTCACCGCCGAGCTCTCGCGTCGTCTCGCCGAGGCGGGATCGAACGTCATCGCCACCGCCGCGCATCCCGGCTACTCCGCGACGCACCTCCAGGGCCACACCGGGAGCGGGCTGCAGGGCGCCGTCTTCGCGATCAGCAACCGCGTCATCGCCCAGAGCGACGAGATGGGCGCGCTCCCGACGCTCCACGCCGCCTTCGCCGACGTCCCCGCCGGGAGCTACTCCGGCCCGGGAGGACCGGGCGAGATGCGCGGGCACCCCACGCTCGTCGGGCGCTCGAAGGCCGCGCTGGACGAGACGGTCGCCGGCGGGCTCTGGACGCTGAGCGAGGAGCTCACCGGCACGCGCTTCCCGCTCGGGGCCGCCGCGGGCGCCGCGGCGGGGTAGGCG
>JBFIDS010000611.1:0-2308 GCA_041603715.1 Paraconexibacter sp.
CCGGCCGGCCGGTGACGAGGTACGGATCGCCCTCGCGGCCGGCGAGCGGGAACGCGAGGCAGACCCGCCGGGCGCGCCCGGCGAGCAGCCGGTTGGTGAGCCCGAGGTGGCTGTCGGCCTCCGTGAGCACGAGCGGGATGCGGCGTGCGACCGCCGCGGCGCCCACCGGGCCCGCGACGTAGCCGCCGCCGCCGAGCACGACGTCCGGCCGCTCGTCGCGCAGGATGCGCCGGGCGCGGGCGAGCGCACCGACGGCCTTGGCGACCCCGCGGGCGGCCTTCAGCGGGTTGGAGCGGCTCAGGCCTTCGACGGAGATCGTCCGCAGCGGGTAGCCGGCCGCGGGGACGAGATCGGCCTCGGCACGCGTCCCGCCGACCCAGACGACGTCGGCCCCCTCAGCCCGTAGCGCGTCGGCGACCGCCAGAGCCGGGACGACGTGCCCCGCTGTCCCTCCGGCTGCGATCAGCACCTTGGTCACGTCGGGTCTCCGTCCTTCCTGAGCGCCGCGGCTCGGGGACGGCACGCAGGTGCGCGGTCCCGCCGCCGGCGATGTTGAGCAGGATCCCGAGCGCGGCGAGCAGCGTCCACAGGCTCGTCGTCCCGTAGGAGAGGAACGGGAGCGGCACGCCGGTGAGCGGCGCGAGCCCGAGCACGGTGAAGATGTTGAGCGTCGCCTGGCACAGGACCATCGCGGTGATACCCGCGGCGAGGAGCTTGGCGTACGCGCCCTTCGCGAGCTTGGCGACCCGCAACCCCGCGTACCCGAGCATCCCGTAGAGCACGAGGACGAGCGTGATGCCCGCGACGCCGAGCTCCTCCCCGATGATCGCGAGGATGAAGTCCGTGTGGGCCTCGGGGAGGTAGAAGATCTTCTGGACCGACTGGCCGATCCCGAGTCCGAACAGCCCGCCGGATCCGAGCGCGATCTGCCCCTGGACGGACTGGAAGCCCGAGGTCCCCGCGGTGTCCCATGGGTTGAGGAAGCTCGTGAGCCGCGCGGTCCGGTACTCGGCGCTCAGCGCGTAGAGGAGGACGACCACGGCCCCGACCGCGCCGCCGATGACGAGCCACCGCAGCGGCACTCCGATCGCGACGAGCAGCGCGGTCATCGTGAACGCGAGCACGAGCGCGGTCCCGAGGTCGGGCTGCGAGGCGACGAGCAGGATCGCAGCGCCGGCGACGTAGCCGAGCGGGAGCAGCTCGCGCGGGTGCTCGGGGACCCGCGGCTTGCGGGCGAGGAGCTTCACCGCGTAGAGGAGCAGCGCGAGCTTCATCACCTCCGAGGGCTGGAACACGAGCGGCCCGGCCCCGAGCCAGCGCTGGGCGCCGTTGACCTCGACGCCGAGCGGGGTCTTGACGAGGACGAGGAGGAGGAAGCTGAGGGCGAGGAACGGCCCGGTGAGCGTGAGGATCCGCTGGAGCGGGAAGCGGCTGATGAGGATGAGGCCGACGAACCCGATCGCGCCGAAGCCGAGGTACTTCTGCAGGTAGCCCGTCCCGCCTCCTCCGCTCTCCAGGAGGGTGCGTGCCGACGACGCGGAGAAGACCATGACCGCGCCGAGGGCGAGCAGGCACAGGGTCGCCGTGAGGAGGAGGTGGTATTCGAGCGGACGCGCGGGGCGCGGAGGCTTCGCGGTGGCGGCGGCGCGACGCATTCGGCCTTGTGTTCGCCGTGGACGCGCGGACCCCTGCCCGCTGGACGCCCGGTCGACGGCCTCCGTGGGCACGTTTGCCACGACAGTTCCACCAAACGTGACCTGGGGCCGGTGCGGCCTCAGGGGCGCGGCGGCGCGGCGGGCTTCAGGTGAGTGACATGACGAGGGTGCGGAAGTGCTCCCCGCGCTCCTCGAAGTCGCGGAACTGGTCCTGGCTCGCACAGGCCGGCGAGAGCAGCACGACCTCGCCCGGGCGGGCGAGCTCGGCCGCGCGCTTCACGGCCTCGTCGATCGCGGCGGCGCGGTGCACCTCGACGCGTCCGGCGAGCGCGGCGGCGAGCTTGTCGGCCGCCTCGCCGAGCAGCACGGCCGCGCGCACGCGCCCCTCGGCGCAGGCCGCGAGATCGGAGAAGTCGAGCCCCTTGTCGCGGCCGCCGGCGATCCAGACGAGCGGCGCGGAGAAGCCCTCGAGCGCGCGCAGCGCGGCGCCCGGGTTCGTGCCCTTCGCGGACCTGCGGCTCGAGGGCGCGCACAACCGAGAGAACGCGCTGGCCGCGCTCGCGGCGACGTGGGCCTTCGGCGCGGATCCGCTCCGCGCCGCTTCCGCGCTGGCGCTCTTCCGTGGGCTCCCGCATCGCGCCGAGCCGGTCGCG
>JBFIDS010000612.1:0-2303 GCA_041603715.1 Paraconexibacter sp.
CGCGGCGGCCTCGGCCGCCGCGTCCGGATACGTTGAGGGGGTGCATGGCGAAGGGGGCCATCCGACGCGGCTCATCTCCCGCGAGCGCGAGCTCACGCAGCTCGGGAGCGTCGTCGATGCGTGCACCGACGGCCGGGGCGGGGTCGCCGTCGTGAGCGGCCCCGCGGGGATCGGCAAGACCGCGCTGCTGCGAGCGATC
Source organism: Paraconexibacter sp. (assembly GCA_041603715.1). Classification (GTDB taxonomy): domain Bacteria; phylum Actinomycetota; class Thermoleophilia; order Solirubrobacterales; family Solirubrobacteraceae; genus Paraconexibacter. The sequence continues at coordinate 200 of JBFIDS010000612.1, forward strand.
GCCGGTGAGGCCGCGGGCCGCTGCGAGGTCCTCACCGCCCGCGGCGGTGAGATCGAGGCCTCGATCACCCTCGGGGCGGTCCGCGAGCTGTTCGCGCCCGCGCTCGGCGCCCTGGACGAGGCGGAACGGGCGACGCTCGACGACGGTCCCGCGCGGGTGGCCGCCCGCATGCTCGAGGGCGAGTCCGTGCGGCTGGGGCCCGACGCGGCGCTCGCGATCGCCCACGGGGTCTCGTGGCTCGTCGCGCGGCTCGCGGAGCGCCGGCCGCTCCTCCTCCTCGTCGACGATGCCCATCTCCTCGACGGCGCGTCCCGCGACGTGCTCCTCTATCTCGCACGCCGGGTGGACGGGGACCCCGTCGGGCTCGTCCTCGCCGCGCAGCCGATCGGGCCCGGCGAGTCCCTCGGGGGCCTGCGCGAGGCGACCCTCGTGCAGCCCGCCCCGCTCGACGCCGAGGGGACGGCCGCCCTCGCCCGCGACGTCCTCGGCAGCGAGGTCCCCGCCGGGGTCCGGGACGCCTGCCAGAAGGCGAGCGGGGGCAACCCGCATCTCCTCACGGCGCTCCTCACTGGCGCCCGCGACCGCGGGCTCGACGACGCCGCGGGCATCCGCGGCCTCACGCACGTCGCACCGCGGGGGCTCGAGGGCGAGACGGCCGCACGGCTCGGGGCCCTCGGCGGTGACGCGACCGCCGTGGCACGTGCGCTCGCCGTCCTCGAGCGCGCCGACCTCCCGGTGCTCGCCGCGCTCGCCGGGCTCGGCGAATCGGCCGCGGCGGCCGCTCTCGGCGACCTCGAGCGGGCCGGGCTCGCCGAGTCGCACGCCGGCGTCTTCACCTTCGCCCAGCCCATGCTGCGGTCGGCGACGCTCGGGACCGTCTCCGCCGCGGAACGCGACCGGCTCGACGCCCTGGCCGCCGAGCTGCTCGCCGAGCGCGGGCGGCCCGACCGCGCCGCCGCCCATCTTCTCGCGTGCGCCCCCCGCGGCCGGGACTGGGCGGTCGACGCGCTCCGCGACGCGGCGGGGCGCGCGCTCGCGGCCGGGGCGGCGCAGACCGCGGTCGCGATGCTCGAGCGAGCGTGCTCCGAGACGGCGGACCCCGCGCCGGGCCTCGCCGCCGATCTCGGCCGCGGGCTCCTCTCGCTCGGCGACGCGCGCGGCGTCGAGGTGCTCGAGGACGCCCTCGCCGGGACCGAGGACCCGCGCGAACGGGCGCAGATCGTCGCGACGATCGCGAGCGCCGAGCTGTCGGTCGGGGGGATGGACGGAGGTCTCTCCCGCCTGCGCGCGGCGATCGACAGGGCCGTTCCTGGGGGTGCCGAGGAGGGCGTGCTGCTCGCCGGCTACCTGGGGTCCACGCACGCGGACTTCGTCGACCACGCGAGAACCCGCTTCGTGCAGCGGGTCGAGATCCTCCGCGCCCGGGGCGAGGAGGCCGACGCTCCGTCGCTGGCGAACGTCGCCGTCATCGACTTCATGGCGGGTCGCCCCGTCGACGAGGTCGTGGCCGCGACCCGCGAGGTCCTCGCGCGGCCCGATGCGATGTCGTGGGTGGGGGCGGGGCCGCCGCCGTACACGATGGCGGCGTGGGCGCTCGCGGGCACGGACCGCTTCGACGAGGCCGAGGCGGCGCTCGAGCGTCTCGTGCGCGAGGCGCGGCGCACCGGTTCCCACCTCCTCCTCGGGCTCGTGATCACGACGCGCGTGTACAGCCGGTGGCGACGCGGCGACCTGCACGGCGCCCAGGCCGACGCCGAACGCGCGCTCGAGCTCAGCGAGCTGGGGTGGTCCCACCCGGTCGTCCCCGTGCGCTGGACGCTCTCCGACATCCTCCTCGACAGGGGGAGGCCGGAGGAGGCGGCACAGGCACTCGTCCCGCTCGCCCCGCTCGTCGAGACGGACGGGCCGTGCGCGATCGAGCGGGGCTGGGCGCTCATCGCGGACTCCCGGCTGTCGTACGAGCGACGCGACCCCGAGCGCGCCCTCGCGTCCGCCCTCGCTGCCGGCGACATCGCCGAGGCCCTCGGCGCCCACAACCCGGCAGCGCTCCCGTGGGGCGAGGCGGCGTCGCGGGCGGCGGTCGCGCTCGGGGACACCGAGAGCG
>JBFIDS010000613.1:0-2302 GCA_041603715.1 Paraconexibacter sp.
ACGCCGAGCGAGGCGAAGGGGAGCGCCGCCGCGCCCGCAGCGAGAACGGCGACACGGCGCGCACCCGTGAGCGGGGGTCCCTGCTGCGCCGCGGGGGCACGGATCGCGTCGTAGAGATCGGGATACGAGTCGGGACCGCCGAGCTGCGCGACGAGACCGTGCAGCCACCCGAAGAGGACCTGCCCGCCACGCAGCTCGCTCGTGCGCGTGATCGTGAGGCCCAGGTCGTGCAGCCGGGAGTGGAGCGCGCCCCGCGTGATGTGCGTGAGGTGACGCGGCGGGTCGAGCGCGAGCCACCGCTCGCCGAACAGCCGCGCCTGGAGGCTCTCGGCGTTGGGGACCGCGACGATGAGCACGCCGCCGGGGAGGAGCAGCCGCACGGCGGCGGCGAGCTGCTCGCCGGGGTCGCGGAGGTGCTCGAGGACGTGCCAGAAGACGACCGCCGCGTAGCGCGTGTCCTCATCGCGCACGAGGTCGGAGGCGGAGGCGTCGCGCAGCCCGCCGTCCCCGGAGGCTCCGCGCTCGAGGCCGACCGCCTCGCGACCCGTCGCGCGGATCGCGGCGACGAGGGTCCCGTCGCCGGCGCCGACGTCGAGCACGGGGCCCGGAGGGGCGACGGCGTCGATGCGCCGCGCGAGCTTCCCGCGCGTGCGCGCGAGGACCGCGTCGAGCGGCCCGCCGAACCGCTTGCCGCTCGTGGGGCGGTATGCCTCGGAGTACGCGGCGTCGAGCTCGGCGTCCGACGGCCACGGGGAGGTCGTCGTCACCCCGCAGGCCGGGCAGCGCAGCCCGCCGGGCGCGGGCCGTCCGGCGGGTCCGAGGGGGGCGGAGCACCATGCGCACGCCGCGGGCGGGCCGGGCGTCGTCGGGTCGGGCGCGGACACCGGCGGATCGTAGACCGCGCCGCGCGCCGTACGATGCCCGCGTGTTCGAGCTCGCCCACCATGCGCTGCTCGTCGCGTCGTGCGCTGCGCTGGGGGCGGCGGGGCTGCGGGTCGCCGCGGTGTGCGGGGCGGACGGGCTGCTGCGGATCGTCGCCGCCGCACCCCTCGCGGTCGCGGCGGGCGTCGCGCACGCGCTCGTCCTCGGTCGGGTGGGGCTCTCGTCCTCGACGGCGGCGCTCGTGCTCCTCGCGCTCCTCACCTACGCAGCGGCGCGTGCTCTCGTCCCGGCCCCCGCGGAGTCGCTGCCGGAGCGCTTCACCGCGTGGTGGACCGCCGCGACGCCGCGGGCGCGGCTCGGCCTCGGGGCGGCGGTCGGAGCCTGGGTCGGGTGGGTGACGTGGCAGCTGCGGTTCCCCCATCTCGACATCGACGGCCTCCTCTACCACCTCCCCCTGACCGCGTCCTGGATGCCCGACGGGGACGCCGGTGCGGCGACCGCGCTGCTCGAGGGCCTTCCGGTCGGCAACTACCCGCTCACGAACGAGGTCGCGCTCGCCTGGGCGCTCGGGATCGCCGATGGGCTGTCGTGGCTCTCCGTGTGGTCGCCGCTGATGTGGACGCTCGCGGCGCTCGCCGGCTGGGTCGGCCTGCGGGCGCTCCACGTGCCCCGCGCTCTCGCCGCCGCCGCGATCGCGGCGATCCTCACGCTCCCGCTCACGGTCGTGCAGCTCGGTGCTCCGCTCACCGACCTGCCGGCGCTCGCGTGGGCCGCGACGACCGCCGCGCTCTGCCTGGGCGCACTGCGACGCCCGTCGCTCCTCGCGCCCGCGCTCGTCGCGGCGGCTCTCGCGGTGGGGACGAAGACGACGCCCGCGCCACTGCTCGTCCTCGCGCTCGGGATCACGATGTGGCGCACGCGGGCCGCGTTGCGTCCCCTGCTCGTGAGGGCACTGCTGCCCGCGGTCGCGCTCGGCACGCTCGTTGGCGGCGCGTGGATGATCCGCAACACGGTGTCGCACGGCTGGCCGCTGTGGCCGTTCATGTCGGGCCCGACGGGGGACGAGCTGCCCGTCGCGCTGCGCGGCTTCGACAAGAGCTTCCTCGAGGACCCGGGCGCCATGCTCGACGGCCGCACGAGCGACTACGGCGAGGTGCTCTCGGGCGGCGTCGTCGTCCTCGCCGGCCTCCTCGTGTTGCCGCTGCTCGCGTTCGTCGCGGGACGGAGCGGACGGCCGGGCGACTGGGCCGACGTGGCCGCCGGCGCCCCGGTCACGACAGCGCACGCGACCGCCTCGGGTGAGGTTGCACGCGACAGTTCCAGCAAACGTGACCTGGGCGGTCCCGCGGGGCGCCTGCGCGGTCCCGCGGCACGCCTGGACGGCGCCGCGGAGCGCCTCGCGCGACCCGGGTGGCGCGCG
>JBFIDS010000614.1:0-2283 GCA_041603715.1 Paraconexibacter sp.
ATGTCGTCCGACGCCCCGCAACTCATCGAGACCGCCGTCCGCCGCTTCCTCGAGGAGGTGCCCGCGCTCGCCCCGATGAAGATCGTCGTCGGCGTCGATCTGCACGGCCGGGGGGACACCCAGCAGTTCCGCCTCGAGATGCCCGAGGTCAAGGTCACGAAGGACATCGCGGCGGACGCGAAGGTCCGTGTCGACATGCGCCGGGACTTCTTCAACCTCATGGTCCAGCACGAGGCGAAGATCGCCGACTGGCACGAGGCCTTCCACGACGGGAAGGCGAAGGCCAGCGGCGTGCCTCAGTACCTCAAGCTCATCGCCCAGGTCGTCGAGAAGCAGGAGGAGCGCAACCGCACCAAGCGGTCCCGCGGCTGAGTCAGGCCGCGACGGGGGTCGCGGCCTCGCCGGCGCCCACCGGGTTGGAGAACTCCATCGACCCGTCGTCGAGCTCGCCGCGGCGCAGCACGCCGATGTCGCGGATGTAGTTCTGGCGCAGCTTCCACGGGGCGCGGGCGCCCTGCTTGGGGAAGCGCTCGAGCGCGCGCAGCACGTAGCCGGAGGAGAAGTCGATGAACGGCTCCTTCGCGACGTCGGCCTCGCGGTAGCGCGGGGTGGCCTGGCGGGTGCCCGTCGCGTCGAGATGGCGCAGGAGGCGGCACACGAAGTTGCTCGTGAGGTCGGCCTTCAGCGTCCACGACGCGTTCGTGTACCCGAGCGTGAACGCGAAGTTCGGTACGTCGCTGAGCATCATGCCCTTGTAGGTGACGTGCTCGGGCAGCTCGACCTCGCGGCCGTCCACGGAGAGCTGCAGCCCGCCGAAGGCGACGAGGTCGAGGCCGGTCGCCGTGACGATGATGTCCGCCTCGAGCTCCTCGCCCGAGCGCAGGCGGATGCCCGTCTCGGTGAACGTCTCGATGTGGTCGGTGACGACCGAGGCGTCGCCGCTGCGGATCGCCTTGAAGAGGTCGCCGTTCGGGACGAGGCAGAGGCGCTGGTCCCACGGGTCGTAGCGCGGCTTGAAGTGCGTGTCGATCTCGTAGTCCTCGGGCAGCTGCATCGACACGAGCTTGCGGATGAGCTTCTTCACGACGGCAGGGCGGCGGCGGCTCAGCTCGAACTGCGCGATGGTCTGCAGGACGTTCTTCCAGCGCGTGACCGCGTACGCCGCCTTCGCCGGCAGCACCTTGCGCAGGCCGAGCGCGATCGGGTCCTTCGCGGGGAGCGTGAGGATGTAGCTCGGGGAGCGCTGCAGCATCGTCACGTGGGCGGCATCCTTCGCCATCGCCGGGACGAGCGTGACGGCGGTCGCACCGCTGCCGATGACGACGACGCGCTTGCCGCTGTAGTCGAGGTCCTCGGGCCAGTGCTGGGGGTGGACGACCTCGCCGGTGAAGCGCTCGCGACCGGGGAACTCGGGCGTGTACCCGGCGTCGTAGCGGTAGTAGCCGCTGTTCATGAAGAGGAAGCCGCAGGTGAGCCGGACGGTCTCGCCGGTGTCGGAGCGCTCGGCCTCGACGGTCCAGCGGGCCTCCTCGGTCGACCACTCGGCACGCACGACCTTGTGGTGGAAGCGGATGTGGCGCTCGATGTCGTTCTCGCGCGCGGTCTCGCGCACGTAGTCGAGGATCGAGGGGCCGTCGGCGATCGCCTTCGCGCCCTCCCACGGCTTGAACTCGTACCCGAGCGTGTACATGTCGGAGTCCGAGCGGATCCCGGGGTAGCGGAAGAGGTCCCACGTGCCCCCGATGGCCCCGCGGCCCTCGAGGATCGCGTAGGTCCTCCCGGGGACCTTCTCCTGGAGGTGATGGGCGGCCCCGATCCCGGAGAGGCCTGCTCCCACGATGAGGACATCGAAGTGCTCGAGCGTCATGGGGAAAGCTTACCCATCTCTGTTGAACAAGTTTCATTAGCCGGGAGGCCGGCTCGCGGGAGGAACGGGGGGATAGGGTCCCGCGCGATGGACGGCTTCCGCATGCCCGCCGAATGGGGTCCGCACGAACGCACGCTCATGACGTGGCCCTGCCGTGCGTCCCTGTGGGGTGACCTCATGGCTGGCGCGAAGGTCCAGACCGCGGGTGTCGCCAACGCGGTCGCGGCTTTCGAGCCCGTGACGATGGTGGCCGCCGGTCCCGCCGAGGCCGCCGAGGCGAGGGCCGCACTCACGGCCGCCGTCGACGTCGTCGAGCTGCCCGCCGACGACTCGTGGCTCCGCGACAACGGCCCGGTCTACGTCCTCGACGAGGCGGGCCGACGGCGCCTGGCGCTCGCGTTCAGCCCCAACGCCTG
>JBFIDS010000615.1:0-2277 GCA_041603715.1 Paraconexibacter sp.
CGAGGTCCACCTGGCCGGCGTGCGCCGGCCCGCCGTGTACGGAGAGGGACGGGGGCGTCGACGAGCCCGCCGGCGAATAAGGCGCGGCGCGACGGTCCGGCCTCGGGTCCGCTCGTCGGCGTGATCGTCCACCCGTCCCCGAGGTCGAGGATCACGGGCGGCGCCCCGAACGGCAGCTCATGCCGCCGGACCGGCCCCACGGCGCGCTCCCGGAAGCCGACGAGCCCGCGGACGGATGACCGCAGGAGGGGATGGACGCCGCCGACCGCGAGCACGGTCCGCGGCGCGCCGTCCATCACCGTTGCCTCAGTTCCGCGTGAGCTTCTTGTAGGCGATGCGGTGCGGGCGGTCGGCCTCCGCGCCGAGCCGCTCGTGACGGTTCTCCTCGTAGGCCTCGAAGTTGCCCTCGAACCAGACGACCTGCGAGTCACCCTCGTACGCGAGCACGTGCGTGCAGATGCGGTCGAGGAAGAACCGGTCGTGGGAGATGATCACCGCGCACCCGGGGAAGCCGACGAGCGCGTTCTCGAGCGCCTGGAGCGTCTCGTGGTCGAGGTCGTTCGTCGGCTCGTCGAGGAGCAGCAGGTTGCCGCCCGAGCGCAGGAGCTTCGCGAGGTGCACGCGGTTGCGCTGACCGCCGGAGAGCGTGCCGACCTTCTGCTGCTGGTCGCCCTTCTTGAAGTTGAAGCCGGAGACGTACTGGCGCGAGGGCATCTCGCGCGAGCCGACCTTGATGTGGTCGTAGCCGTCGGAGATCTCCTCCCAGACCGTCTTCTCCGGATCGAGGGCGTCACGGGCCTGGTCGACGTAGGCGAGCTTGACGGTCTCGCCGAGCTTGATCGTCCCGCTGTCCGGCTCCTCCTGCCCGGTGATCATGCGGAAGAGCGTCGTCTTGCCCGCGCCGTTGGGGCCGATGACCCCGACGATGCCGGCGGGCGGCAGGGTGAACGACAGGTTCTCCATGAGGAGCTTGTCGCCGTAGCCCTTCGTGATGTTGTTCGCCTCGATCACCGTGCCGCCGAGCCGCGGCCCGGGCGGGATGTGGATCGTCACCTCGTCGAGGCGGACCTGCTTCTCCTCGGCGATGAGCTCCTCGTAGCGGTTGAGGCGCGCCTTGCTCTTCGTGCGCCGGCCCTTGGGGTTCGTGCGGACCCACTCGAGCTCGGCGTTGATGGTGCGCTGGCGAGCGGCGTCCTGCTGCTTGGCCATCGCGAGGCGCTTGGCCTTGTTCTCGAGCCACCCCGTGTAGTTGCCCTCGAACGGGATGCCGCGGCCGCGGTCCAGCTCGAGGATCCATCCGGCGACGTTGTCGAGGAAGTACCGATCGTGGGTGACCGCGACGACCGCGCCCTTGTAGTCGTGGAGGTGGTTCTCCAGCCACGCGACCGACTCGGCGTCGAGGTGGTTGGTGGGCTCGTCGAGAAGGAGGAGGTCCGGCGCGCGCAGGAGGAGCCGGCAGAGCGCGACGCGGCGGCGCTCACCGCCGGAGAGGTCGTCGACGATCGCGTCGGCGGGCGGGCAGCGCAGCGCGTCCATCGCGTACTCGAGCTGCGTGTCGAGGTTCCACGCGTCGGCGGCGTCGATCTTCTCCTGCAGCCGGGCGAACTCGTCGGCGGTCTCGTCGGAGTAGTTGGCGGCGAGCTCGTTGAACCGGTCCAGCAGCGCCTTCGTCTCGGCGACGCCCTCCTCGACGGACTCCTTCACGGTCGCGCCGTCGCGCAGGTGCGGCTCCTGCTCGAGCAGGCCGACCGTGCGGTTCGTCCCGAGGATCGCCTCGCCGCGGTAGTCGTCGTCGATCCCGGCCATGATCCGCAGGAGGGACGACTTGCCGGAGCCGTTGTAGCCGAGCACGCCGATCTTCGCGCCCGGGTAGAAGGACAGCGTCAGGTCGCTGAACACCGTCTTGTCCGGCGGGTAGCGCTTCGTGACGTCCTTCATCGTGAATACGTACTGGGAGCTCATCGGCATCCCAGGATAGGGGCCGCTCTCCCGCGGCGGGGCGAGGGTGCGGCGGTCGCACGCTCGCGGGTCACGTCAGCGGGAACTGCCACCGCCGACGTGCCGCGCGTCGTGGCGCGTCCCCAGGTCACGTTCGCTGGAGCCATCGCGGCGAACGTGCCACGCGGCGCGCGCCGACCCGGCCGACAGCGCCAGCGACCCGCTCACAGGCGGTCGGCCCAGCGCGACGCTGCGTCCGCGACGTCGCGCAGCGCGGCCCGCAGCGCGAGCGGGTCCCCGCCGGTGGCCCGGATCCGCGCGAGGCGTCGCAGCTCCGCG
>JBFIDS010000616.1:0-2276 GCA_041603715.1 Paraconexibacter sp.
GTCGATGCGGGCCGCTCTCGACGACCTCTCCCGCAGCACCGCGACCCGCCGTGTCGCGGTGCTCGGCGACATGCGCGAGCTCGGGCCCGACGAGCGGCGCTTCCACGCCGAGGTCGGCGCGCACGCCCGGCAGTCGGGCGTCGACGTCCTCGTCACGGTCGGGGACCTCGCGGCCCACATCGCCGCGGGCAGCGGAATGGGGGACGTCCACATCGTGCACGACGCGCACGCCGCCGCCGCGCTCGTCCCGACCATCGTGCAGGACGGCGACCTCGTGCTCGTGAAGGCCTCCCGCGGGGTCGGCCTGGAGATCGTCGGTCAGGCCCTGCGCTTCACGCGCGGCGTCGCCGAGCCCGACGAGGCTCCCGGGACGGAGGGCTGAGCCGTGGGCGAGATCCTCATCGGCGGCACCGCGTCGCTGCTCATCTGCATCTTCCTGAGCCCGACGTTCATCGCCGCCCAGCGCCGCCGCCAGTTCGGGCAGCACATCCGCGACGAGGGGCCCGCGGGCCACCACGCCAAGGCGGGCACGCCCACGATGGGCGGCATCATCATCTTCGCGGCGGTGAGCATCCCGTTCCTGCTCCTGTCCGATTACGACTGGCGCTCGGTCGGGGTCTACGGGGCGGCGATCCTCCTCGCGCTCCTCGGCTTCGTCGACGACGCGCAGAAGATCTTCCAGCGCCGCTCGCTCGGGCTGCGGGGCCGGTGGAAGCTCATCGTCACGATCGTCATCTCGCTCCTGCTCTGGTACATCGCGACCGAGCAGGCGGGGTTGCAGCCGACGCTGCGGCTGCGCACGCTCGACGCGACGATCGACCTCGGCGTGCTCTACCCGGTCCTCATCTACCTCGTCGTCGCGGGCACGTCGAATGCGGTGAACCTCACCGACGGGCTCGACGGCCTCGCGGCGGGCTGCTGCGCGATCGTGCTCGGGGCCTACATCGGGATCACGTTCATCACGACCGGGCAGGAGGACCTCGCGCTCCTGTGCGGCTGCCTCGTCGGCGCCTGCGTGGGGTTCCTGTGGTTCAACGCGTTCCCGGCGACGATCTTCATGGGGGACACGGGATCGCTGGGGCTCGGGGGCGCGATCGGCGCGCTCGCGGTGATGACGAAGACCGAGGAGCTGCTCATCCTCCTCGGCGGCATCTTCGTCGTCGAGGCGCTGAGCGTGATCATCCAGGTCTTCTCGTTCCAGACCTTCCGCAAGCGGGTCTTCCTCATGGCCCCGATCCACCACCACTTCGAGATGGCCGGCTGGTCGGAGACGAAGATCATCCTGCGCTTCTGGATCATCGGGGCGGCGTGCGCGGCGATCGGGTTCACCCTGTACCAGCAGTCCGTCGGGTGAGCGCGCCCGGCCCGTCGGCCGCCGTCCGTCCCCCGCTGCCGCCGGGCCCCTACCTCGTCGTCGGCCTCGCCCGCTCCGGGCTCGCGGCCGGCGTGGCGCTCGCCGCCCGCGGGGAGGACGTCGTCGGGGTCGATACCGGCTCCCCGACGCTGCCCGCCGACCCGGGCTTCCCCGTCGTGCTCGGTGCCGACGGGCTCGCGGAGCTGGCGAGCGCACGCGCCGTCGTGAAGTCGCCGGGCGTCCCGCCGCGGGCGGCCGTCGTCGCGACGGCACGGGAGCGGGGGGTCCCGGTACTCGGCGAGCTCGAGCTCGGCTGGCGGCTCGTCGAGGCCGACGTCGTCGCCGTGACGGGCACGAACGGGAAGACGACGGTGACGGAATGGCTCGGTCACGCCCTGCGGGTCGCCGGCCGGCCGGTCGCCGTCGTGGGGAACGTCGGGACGGCGTACACGTCGCTCATCGGGGCCGGGCTCGAGGCGGGGACCACCGTCGTCGCGGAGTGCTCGAGCTACCAGCTCCACGACACGGTCGCGTTCCGTCCCGACGTGGGGGTGCTGCTCGGGATCGAGTCCGACCACCTCGACTGGCACGGGTCGGTCGAGGCCTACCGCGCCGCCAAGCGCGAGGGGATGTTCTCCCGCCAGACGGCGGCCGACACCGCGATCGCGCCGGCGTCCCTGGCGCCGCTGCCGGGGGAGGGGGCGTGGATCGACCTCGACCTCGTCGAGCTGCCGGCCGAGCCCGCGCTGCCCGGTGCGCACAACCGCCTCAACGCGCGTGCGGTGACCGCCGCCTGCCGGGCCCGGGGCGTCCCAGAGGACGCGATCGCCGAGGCGCTGCGCTCGTTCGCCGGGGTCGCCCACCGGCTGGAGACAGTGGCGGTCGTCGACGGCGTGCGCTACGTCAACGACTCGAAGGCGAC
>JBFIDS010000617.1:0-2259 GCA_041603715.1 Paraconexibacter sp.
CCGGCACGCGCGGGACGTTGTTCTGACGGTGAGCCTTCCGCCCTTCCAGCGCTTCCTCGAGGAGAACGCCGCCCCGGTGCGGCGGCTGCTCGTCGCGGCGCTCGGTCCCGTGGACGCCGACGACTGCTTCCAGGAGACGTTCCTCAGCGCCCTGCGCGCGTACCCCCGCCTGCCGAAGGACGCGAACCTCCGCGCGTGGGTCCTCACGATCGCCCACCGCAAGGCGATCGACCACCACCGCGCCCGGGGCCGGCGCCCGGTCGCCGCAGGCGACGCCCTCCCCGAGGTCCCGGTCCCTCCCGCCCGCTCGCCGGCCGACCGCGACGAGGTTCTCTGGTCGCACGTCCACGCGCTTGCGCCCAAGCAGCGCGCAGCCGTGCTGCTGCGGGTCGCCGGGGATCTCACGCACGCCGAGGGCGCCGCCGCCCTCGACTGCAGCGAGGACGCCGCCCGCCGCTCGTACCACGACGGCCTGATGGCCCTGCGCCTGCGGGTCGCCCCCACCGAGGAGGACGCATGACCCGCCGAGACGACACCTCCGAGGCCCTCGTGCCGCCCCGTCCCGCCGACGACGCGCCGGCCCTCGCGGCGGCGCTCGAGCGCTTCGCGACCGTGACCGCCGTGGGCGCTCCCGGCGACGTCGACGTCGCGTATGCGACGACCGAGACGCCCGTCGGCGAGGTCGTCCTCGCGCTCACCGACCGCGGTCTCGTCCGCGTGGCCTACACCGACTTCGCCGACGGCCTCGACGGCGTGCTGGAGCGCCTCGCCCGGCGCGTGTCCCCCCGGGTCGTCCACGCGCCCGCGCGCCTGGACGCGGTCCGGCGCGAGATCGAGGAGTACTTCGCGGGGGCTCGGACGCGCTTCGACGTCCCGCTCGACTGGCAGCTCGTGGACGGGTTCGGGCGCCGCATCCTCGAGGCGACCGCCGCGATCCCGTTCGGCGAGACCTCCACCTACGGCGCGGTCGCGGCCGCGATCGGCGTGCCCGGCGGGGCGCGCGCGGCCGGCAACGCGCTCGGCGCCAACCCGCTCCCGATCGTCGTGCCCTGTCACCGCATCCTCGCCGCAGGCGGGCGCCTCGGCGGCTACACCGGGGGCACCGACCGCAAGGAGGCGCTCCTCGCCGTCGAGGGCGTCCTCCCCGGCCGACTCGCGTAGCGGGCCCGCCGGCCGCCCCTACCCCTTCCCGGGCCGCGGGAACTGCGTCGCCATCATGCGGTCCCACATCCCGGCCGTCATCGCGCGCCGCTGGGCGACCATGAGGTGCGCCGACGGCGTGACCCGCATGCGGATCCGCGGGCGCGACGTCGTGATCGCCTTCTCGATCGCCTTGGCGACCGACTCGGGCCCGCCGCCCAGGGGCCGCAGGAGCTTGTTGTCATAGACGTCGGCGGTCGCCTTCGCGAGGTGCGCGTTGAACCGCGCGTAGGGCCCGTCGCCCTCCGCCTTCCCGTCGACCGATCCGACCGCCGTGTCCCCGAACGCCGTGCGGATGAGGCCCGGCTGGACGATGACGACGTCGACGCCGAAGCCCTTGACCTCGAAGCGCAGTGCGTCGCTGATCGCCTCGACCGCGTACTTCGTCGCGTGGTAGAAGCCCCCGCCCGGAAACGTGAAGTTCGCCCCCATCGAGCTCACGTTGACGATCCGCCCGAAGCGCTGCTCGCGCATCCCGGGCAGGACGAGTTGGCACATCCGCACGAGACCGAAGACGTTCGTCTCGAACTGCCGGCGCACGTCGTCGAGCGCAACGCTCTCCACGGCGCCGCTCTGGCTGTAGCCCGCGTTGTTGACGAGGACCCCGACCGCGCCCTCCGCCTCGACCACGGCGTCGACCGCCGCCTGCATGGACGCCTCGTCGGTGACGTCGAGCGCGAGCGTGCGGCATCCGTCCCGCTCCAGCTCGGCGATCGTGTCAGGGCGGCGGGCGGTCGCGTACACGACGTGGCCGTGCCGGGCGAGCCGCGCGGCGGTCGCGCGACCGATGCCGGTCGAGCAGCCCGTGATGAGAACGGCCTTCGAGGGGGTCATGGCGTCGTCTCCGGGTTCGGGGTCGTGGCGATCCTACGGCCACCCGGAGCGCGCGTCCTGCCGTGGCGACACGCAGGACGCCGTCCATCGGAAGGGATTCGCGCCGACGTCGCGTAATGAACCGCCGTGAGGACCGTTGATCGGGTGTCCTCCTCCTGAAGCAAGGGACCGTCATGCGCCACCAGTTCGTCTACCCGAAGGTCACGCCCGTGGTCCGCAGCGCCG
>JBFIDS010000618.1:0-2251 GCA_041603715.1 Paraconexibacter sp.
GACGCGGGCCGGGCTCAGGGCTTCGGCGATGAACTGCTGGGCGTTCTCCCGCCACTCGACCACGTCGACCTTCTCGCCTCGCAACTCGTTGACGACCTGGCGCACGCGGGACCCGCGAGAGCCGACACACGCGCCGACGGGGTCGACGCCGTCGGCGTAGGACACGACCGCGATCTTCGAGCGGTATCCCGGCTCCCGGGCGACCCCGGCGATCTCGACGAGCCCGTCGGCGATCTCCGGCACCTCGAGCTCGAACAGGGCCTTGATCAGGTCCGCATCGCGACGCGAGACGATGATCGACGGGCCCTTCGTCGTGTTCGAGACCGCCTTGATGACGGCCTTCACGCGCTGGTTGTGCTCGTAGCGCTCCCCGTCGACCTGCTCGCTCTTGGGAAGCAGCGCCTCGACGCGCTCACGGAGCTGGATGAGCGTGTACCGGGAGTCCTTCTGCTGGACGACGCCGGTGATGAGCTCGCCCACGCGGTCGCGGTACTCCTCGAACATCATGTCGCGCTCCGCCTCGCGGATGCGCTGGAGGATGACCTGCTTGGCGGTCTGCGCGGCGATGCGGCCGAAGTCCTCGGGCGTGTCGTCGATCTCGCGGATCTGGTCGCGGTACTGCTCGAACTTCGCGGGGTCGATCTCGGGGTCGGCGGGCTCGACGCGCTCTCCCGTCTCGGGATCGATGAAGGACTCCTCGGCGAGCGTCTGGACGAGCAGCTCCTCCTCGAGGTCCTTCGGGATCTTGTAGCGCATGACGATGAAGTCCCCGGTGTCGGGGTCGACGTCGACACGCGCGTACCGGGCGGCTCCCGGCAGCTTCTTGTACGCGGACAGGAGGGCGTCCTCGAGCGCGGACATGAGCTTCGCGTCCGAGATTCCCTTCTCCGCCGCGAGCGTACGCATCGCGTCGATGATCTCCTTCGACATTCCTAGTCCTCCACGAGGTTCGATCGGTGGATCTCGGCGTACGGGATCGCGAGGACCCCGGTCTCGGCGGCGATGAGGACCTCGCGGTCGTCGGCGCCGACGAGCTCTCCGGTGAAGCTCTTGTGCCCGTCCCGCGCCTCGCGCGTCCGTACGCGGGCACGGCGTCCGAGGAAGCGCCGGAAGTGGTCCGGCTTGGTGAGCGGCCGGTCGCGGCCCGGCGAGCTCACCTCGAGCGCGAAGCGCTCGCGGATATCGGGCAGCGCGTGCGTCACGCGCTCGCACAGGGCGAGCGAGACCCCGTCCGGATGGTCGATGAAGAGCCGGAGCGTGTGCCCGCCGAGGACCTCGGCGAGCAGGATCTCGACCTGGATGTCGGCGGCTGCGAGGGTCGTCTCGATCTCGGTCTGGATATCCGTGCTCATGCGCTCACCTCCCTCTGGAAACGACGAAAGTGGGCGAGCGCCCACTTCCGGTACGGCCATCGACGGTTGCCCGGCGATGCGAAAGCTGTGCCGTCACCATACCACCGTGGACCGCGATGACGCCGCCGACCTGAGAGCCGTCGTGCAGTTCGTCGAGGACGCTCTCGACGCCCTCGACGCCGACCATCGCCGGGTCGCGGAGGCCGAATGGGGACTCACGCTGGAGGTCGCCGGCTGGCCCCTCCACATCGGCGTCGCACTTCGCACGGGCATCCTCCGCGTCCAGGCCGAGGCCCTCGGGCCGGGCCTCGTGGACCCTGCGACTCTGCTGCACCGCAACCGTCTCGGCGTGCTCGTCCGCTACGCCCATTCACGGGCAGGCGCGGTGTGGGTCCACGGTGACCTCCCCGCGACCGGTGTGGACGCCGCGGCTCTCGACGCGGTCCTCGCGCGCCTCGTCGAGGCCGCCGAGTGGGTGAGGACCCGACAGGCTCAGTCGCTGTGACGGAGGGCGCGCTCGCGGTAGCGCCGGTAGTCCCGGCGCTCCGGGCGCAGCGTGGCGGCGAGCGCGAGGGGCCGGAGCGCCTCGTCGTGGCGACCGCACATCTGCAGCGCTCGACCGAGGCAGAAGAGCGCGTAGTCGTTCGTCGGGGCGTGACGCGCCACCGCCTCGAACTCGTCGGCCGCCTCGCGGTAGCGATGGGCGCCGAAGAGGGCCCGGCCGAGGGCCTCGCGGATCGAGTCCTCCTCCGGCGCGAGGTCGCGTGCCCGGGACAGCGCGACGATCGCAGCGTGGTGATCCCCCCTCTCGAGGAGGTCCGTGCCGTTGCGGAAGAGGGCGTAGACGTCGGACATCGGTGGCCTCCCGAGTGTACGCACGACCCCCGCGGCGCTCGTCA
>JBFIDS010000619.1:0-2249 GCA_041603715.1 Paraconexibacter sp.
GATCACGACGACGCGCCGCGTGCGCTCGTCGACCGACTCGACCGTCACGGTGCAGCCCGCGCGCGGGTCGTCGACCTTGCCGTCGCCGATCTTGTGGTCCTGCTCGGGATAGCTGAGAGTCCAGCGCAGCGACTTCTTCACCGGCTCCACCGCGACGAGCTCGAGGCCGCCGATCGCGTCGCCGTCCTCGTCGCGGAGCTGCTCCAGCGTCTTCTCCCGGCGCGCGAAGAACTCCCACCAGCCGGGCTTCGCCTCGCGCGAGTGGTAACCGAGGAGCGTGAACGCGACGCGGCGGGCCCGCTCGTCCTCCGTATCGTGCGACTCGTCGTCGGGCAGACCGGCGAGCAGGAGGCCGCGCATCTGCTCGGTCGCCTCGGCACGCTCGCGCGCCGTCTTGCTCAGCTCCTTCGCCGGCTCCGGCTGCAAGGACGCGAGCTCGACGTCCCACTGCTCCTCCGCCTCGGGCCGCCGCGCGAGCAGCCATTCGTAGAGCGCTCGTGTGCTGCGACAGTCGTCGGCGTTGTAGTCCTCGATGGCGGCGAGCAGCGCGCGGTCCCCGGTCTCCTGGAAGCGCTGCCAGCGGGCCATCGAGCCGAGCAGGCCCTCCTCGGCGGTCCGCTCGAAGCCGATGACGGGCTCGAGCGCCTTGAGCCCGTAGCTCTCGACGCCGGCACGGATCGCCTGACGGGTGATGCCGTAGAGGTCGACGAACATCTTGCGCCGCAGGAGCTCGTCGACCTCGTGCTCGCGGCTGCCGTGCAGCGCCATGAGCTTCTTGAGAGCGACCGGCTCGTAGCTGTTGAAGTGGAAGATGTGGAGGTCGGGGTGCTGCTGCAGCCGCGCGGTGATCCAGTCCATCCACGTCTCGAACGCCGCCTTCTCCTCGGCGCGCGACGTCGCCCACAGCGGCCAGTAGCGCCACTGCCCGTCCTCCTCGAAGACGGTCCCGAAGAGGTACTCGAGGCCCTCCTCGCCCCAGTACTGGTCGCCCTCGAAGTCGAAGAAGACGTCGCCGGGCGACGGCTCGGGGAGACGGTGCAGGCCGCGGTCGACCTCGGGCTCGCGGATCTCGTGGAGCGGGCGGTCGAGGCCGCGGCTGCGCAGCTGCAGATCGGCCTGCGCGCGCAGCGAGGCGAGCGTGTCCTGGGTGAGGCGGGGGACGGTCGTGTCCTCGGGAAGCGTGGCGACGGCGGGCAGCGTGCTCACGCCGACCGCGTCGAGCTTCGCGCCGTGCGACTTGAAGAGGTTCGCGACGAACGAGCTGTGGTCGTCGTCACGGCGCTTGCGGTCGCAGATGTGCCACCAGTGGCAGAAGTCGCAGTCGCTGACCGGGTACGGGTAGCCGGGATCCTCGTCGGCGGCCCGCTGCGCGTATCGCTCGGCGAAGTGCTCGCGGACGTGCTGCGCGTAAGCGTCGAAGTCGGTCGGGTCGAAGGCCGGCCGGCGCGCCTCCTCTCCGCCGAGCATGAGGTGCATGCGCGCCGGGCGCAGGCCCTGGATCTCGGCGAGCGCGTCCGTGTAGAAGAGGAGCTGAAAGACGTGGTTCGGACGCTCGGTGCTTGTGAGCTTCGCGTCGTGGGCCTCGTACGACCACGCCCCGAGGCCGGACGGGGTCTCGACGCGGCTGAGGAAGTCCGGGTAGCCGATCCACTCCCCGTAGGTGAGGCAGGCCTGGTGGATGATCGGGTCGCCCCGGCGCATCGCCTCGAGCGTGAGCGCGATCTTGTCCGCGACCGGGGTGTCCTTGTCCGAGGGGATCGCGGTGACCTGCGACCCGAGCTCCTCGACGATCGCCTCCTCGTGGCGGTCCCCGCGCTCGAAGAGCAGCTGCATGCGCACCGGCTTGCGCTCGCCCGGTGCCTCGCCGCGCTTCTCGAGGATGTCGAGGTACGTGCGGTACTCGCAGCCGAGGAACCGGTTGAGGGCGGAGGGTGAGAGGTGGGCGGAGGTCATGGGTGCGGTGCGCGGACCGTCGCAGGTCGGCGGTGTCCCGGTCCAGTCGGGACGGGCGAGGTGGATCTGACGCCCGGGGTGACATGGCGGCGCCCCCGATGAGAGACTCGGATGCGATGTCCATAGGAAAGCGACCCGACGCGCTGGTCGTCATCACCAACGGCCGCCAGCCCCAGCTGTTGCACTACCCGGGTTGCAGCCACAATTCGATGCCGCAGACCGTCACCCGTCCTGCGTCGGCCGTGGAGCGACGGACGTTGCGCGATTGCGAGAGCTGCCTGCTTCGGCAGGAACGC
>JBFIDS010000620.1:0-2241 GCA_041603715.1 Paraconexibacter sp.
CCGGCCGCAGCTCTCCGAAGAGGCGGCCGCCCGCGACGAGCTGCACGCCGAGCCGGACCCCGAGCGCCTCGGCGAGCTCCTCGTCCCCGAGCGTCAGCGCCTCGTAGCGCGTGCCGTCGGACCGTTCGGCGATCGCCGCGACGTCGATCGGCACGCGCAGCTCGGCCGAGGCGACGACCTGCCCGCCGGTGTCGGTGAGCGCCGCACGGACGTCCCGGACGAGCGCGTCCGACCCGTCCCCGAGGAAGATGATCGCGACCTGCTGGCCGGCGAGCCGGTTGGCGACGAGCGGCGGGTAGACCTCCTCCTCGAAGCGACGTCGCTCGCCGAGCTCGTCGCGCAGCTCGTCGGCGCGATCGTTCGCGGCGTTCACGTCGGAGCGCAGCGAGGAGCGCAGGTCGCGCTCGGCGCTGGAGACGAGGCCCCGGTCCCCGATCGCGACGCCGAGCAGCAGCCCGATGAGGAGGGCGACGAAGACGGCGACGAGCGAGAGCGCGTGGTAGCGGAAGTCGAACACGGCGAACGGCGCAGGCTACCGGCCGGGGCCTCGCGGCCGAGCTGCGACGCGCGGTGCGCGCCCGCGGCTACAGGTCGAGGCCGAGCAGGACGCGGAGCTTGAGCCAGAGCAGGTCCGCCACCTCGCGCAGGCCCGGGGACGCGAGGACGACCGCGATGAGGACGACGAGGCCCGTCCCGAGCAGGAGTCCGATCGGCGCCGAGCCCGGGAGCGGGCGGTAGAGCCGGCTCACGCCCTTCGCGTCGACGATGATCTCGCCGAGCCGCAGTCGGGTGAGGAACGTCGAGCTCATCCCGCGGCGGTTCTTGTCGAGGAACTCGACGAGGTTGAGCTGGGAGCCGACCGACACGATGAGGTTCGCGCCCTTCTCCGCGGCGATGAGCATCGCGACGTCCTGGCTCGTGCCCGGCGCCGGGACGACCTTGTGGGTGAGGCCCAGCGACTCCAGGTGGTCGCGGCCCGGGGCCCGGCCGTCGGGGTAGGCGTGGACGACGAGCTCGGCCCCGCAGCGGAGCGTCGCGTCCTGGGCGGAGTCCATGTCGCCGACGATCATGTCCGGCATGAACCCGGCGTCGAGGATCGCGTTCGCGCCCCCGTCGACGCCGACGAGCACGGGCTTGACGTCGCGGATGTACGGACGCAGCGCCTGGAGGTCGGACTGATGGTCGACGCCACGGACGACGATGAGCGACGGCCTGTCGCGGAAGTCGGTGTCGAACCGCGGGAGCTCGATGCGGCCCGAGAGCAGCTCCCGCTCCTCGAGCATGTGCTCGATCGTGTTGCGCGCGAAGGCCTCGAGCGCCTCCCCGATCTCGCGGCGCGCCTCCTCGTTGGCGGCGCGGACGTCCGAGGGCGTCTGGTGCACGCCGGTGGCGACGACGCGGCCGCGGGACATGACCTCCCCGCCTCGGATCTCGAGCGGGGCGCCGTCCTGGACGAGGTCGAAGATCGCGTCGTCGGGAAGGTCGACGAGATGGACCCCCGCCTGGACGAGGAGGAGGGGACCCATGTTCGGGTACTTCCCGCTCGAGGACGGCCGGCAGTTGAGGACGGCGAGGACGCCGACGGCCACGAGATCCTCCGCCGAGACGCGGTCGAGGTCGTGGTGGTCGACGATCGCGATCTCGCCGGCGCGCAGCTTCTTGACGAGGAGCTTCGTCTTGCGGCCCCGGCGGGCCGGCCCCCGAACGACGGCAAGCGCCTCCTCGGGTGCCCCGCCGGTCGCCGCGCCGGCGTCGGTGGACGGCGCCGCGAGAGGGTCACGGCTGCGGCGGAAGGACGGCATCGACCCCGCCAGTGTAGGCGCCCCGCGTTCCGCGCACGGGCCTGCCGCGCCCCGTGGACGCCCCGCTACGCCGCCTTGAGGAGCTCCTTGGCGTGCCGACGGGCCGCGACGTCATCGGCGTCGGCGCCGAGCATCCGGACGATCTCGGCGACGACCTCGCCCGCCGCGAGAGCGCGGACGCGCGTGAGCGCGGGCTCGACGCTCGTGTCCTTCTCGATCGAGAAGTGCCGCTCGGCGAGCGACGCGATCTGCGGGAGGTGCGTGATGCAGACGACCTGGCGCCCCTCGGCGAGCGTCCTGAGCTGCTCGCCGACCGCGCGCGCCGTGACCCCGCCCACGCCCGCGTCGACCTCGTCGAACACGAGCGTCGCGCCGCGGCCGTCGTTCGCAACGCCCATGATGGCGAGCATGACCCGCGACAGCTCGCCCCCGGAGGCGA
>JBFIDS010000621.1:0-2240 GCA_041603715.1 Paraconexibacter sp.
CCTCGGCCAGCAGAGCGCGTTCGAGCACGAGCGTCGCCCCGAGGGTGACCGACATGAACGCGGCGAGCTCCGCGAGCGCGAAGCCTCCCCCCTCCCCCGCGTCGAGCGCCCGCCCCGCGAGGACGAGCGCGACCCCGGGGAGCACGGGAGCCACCGCACGCGCGACGAAGCGGCCGACCTGCAGGCCCGGTCCGAGGAGCCGCCGCAGGAGGACGAAACGGCAGGCGACGGTCACGACCGTCTGGACGAGCATGCCGATCGCGAACCCCCTGAGGCCATCGGCGAGCAGGAGCGGGACCGTCACCGCGCAGAACACGCCCACCGTGACCCAGTTGACGGCCGCGATCGGCCGCGTGATCCCCCGCGCGCGGTAGTAGGAGTCCCAGTTGAAGGCGAGCTGCCCGACGGCCGCCGCGACGCCGAAGTACTGCAGCAGCACGATCGACGGGCGCCACTTCTCCCCCAGCCCGTGCTCGACGAGCGGCTCGGCGAACAGGGCGAGCCCGAGCCCGAACGGCATCGCCCACATGAGCGCGAGCCGGTTGGACTTCACGAACGTCTCCAGGAGCAGCGACGTGCGGTCCGCGACGGCGCAGATCGCCGGGTAGAGCGTGCCGGAGACGATCTGGTCGACGCGGTCGCTGAACTGCGACACCGAGGCCGCGAGCGTGACCGCGCCGGCCGCCGCGATCCCGAGGTGGACCGTCGTGACGAGGATCGAGCCCTGCGCGACGACGATGCCGCCGACGCTCGCGACGAGCAGCGGCCACGAGAACGACACGTAGCGGCGCAGCGTCCCGCGGTCGTAACGCAGCCGCAGGGAGTACGGGGACCACCACACCGAGACGGCGGCCGCCGACCACGACCCGGCGAGGATCCCGAGCACGAGCGCCCAGTACCCGGCGCCGTTCAGGGCGAGCGCGAGCGACACGACGAGGCCGACGATCGGGTCGACCGACTGCAGCAGCCGCTGGCGGACGAAGTCCATCCGGCGGTAGTGGATCCACAGTGGAGCCTGCAGGGCGAGGGCGGGGACGATGAGGCAAAGGACGAGGCCGGGAGCGACGAGCTCGGGACGGTCGAGGGCGACCGCGAGGATCGGCACGGAGATCGCGAGCAGCACCGTGAAGATGGCCGAGAACGCGAGCTCGAGCGTGAACGCCTTGTGGAACGCGAGCTCCTGGTCCTCATCGTCCTGCTGGATGTACTTGTCGCCGATCCCCGCCTGCTTGAGCCACAGCAACGTGCCGACGCAGACGAGCAGGACGCCCCAGATCCCGTAGTCCTCCGTCGTGAGGAAGCGGGCGAGGAGGAAGCCGCGCAGAAGGCCGACCGCGGCCACCGACACGAGGAAGATCGCGTTGATGATCGTGCCGCGCGCCGTGTGCTGGCGCACGGAGCGTCCCGCGAGCGCGAACCGGGAGGGGTTCGGGTCGGCCGCCGGGGGCGGCGCCACGGGGGGTTCGGCGCTCACGTCGGCGACGGTAGAGCATGCGGCGCCGCGCACGGACGGCGCCCGTGGGTCAGGATGCGGCCCGTGTCGCCCGAGGTCGCCGTCGCCATCGTGTCCTACGAGACCCGCGAGCTGCTGCTCGAGGCGCTCGACGCCCTCCGCGGCGACGTCGAGGCCGGCCGCGCGGAGGTCTGGGTCGTCGACAACGCCTCGACGGACGGATCCGCGGACGCCGCGCGCACACACGCCCCGTGGGCCCACGTCATCGACGCCGGGGGCAACCTCGGGTTCGGCCCGGCCGTGAACATCGTCGCGCGCAGGACGAGCACGCCGTGGCTGCTCGCGGCCAACGCGGACACCGCCCCCTCGCCGGAGGCGATCTCGGCGCTTCTCGCGGCGGGCCGCCGGCACCCCGTCGCCGGCGCGCTCGGCCCGAAGCTCGTGCGTCCAGACGGGAGCCGCCAGCACTCCGCCCACCCGTTCCCGACGATCCCGCGGTCGCTCGCGTTCAACCTCGGGCTCCACCACGTGCTCCCGGGTCTCGGCCGGTGGATGGCCATCGAGGGCCGGTGGGACGGGGGCAGCGAGCGGACGGTCGACTGGCTGCACGGGGCCTGGCTGCTCGTGCGCCGCCGGGCCTGGGACGACGTCGGCGGGTTCGACGAGGCGCAGTGGATGTACGCGGAGGACCTCGACCTCGGCTGGCGACTGCGCCGCCGCGGGTGGCGCACCGTCTACGTGCCCAGCGCCGAGGTCGTCCACCACGTGAGCGCCGCGACGAGCGCCG
>JBFIDS010000622.1:0-2226 GCA_041603715.1 Paraconexibacter sp.
CGAGCGACTCCGCGGCCTGTCCGAGGCGGGGCTCGATCTCGGCACGGGCGACGCCCATGCCGAGCAGCTCGCCGGCCCGGCGGTTGCGGCTGCTCGCCGCGACGACCGTCGCGACGAGGTCCCCCGCGCCCGCGAGTCCGGCGAAGGTCTCGGGCCGGCCGCCCCGCAGCCGGGACAGCGCCTCGACCTCGGCGAACACCTTGCCGGCCGCGGCGCCCGACGCGTTCGGCCCGGCGGCCGCGGCGGCGGAGGCGGCGAGGACGGCGGCGTTCTTCGCGACGCTCGCGAGCTCGACGCCGGTGACGTCGCTCGTCGGATGAGCGTCGAGGTCGGCCGACCGCAAGAGCTCGGCGAGCTGGCGCGCGAACCCGCGGTCGGCGCTCGCCGTCACGAGCGAGGCGCCGTTCTCGAGGGCATCGGCGGCGTGCCCGGGTCCGCCCAGGCAGGCGACCGCCCGGGCCGCGCAGCGCTCGGCGACGTACTCGGTCGGGGCCGCCCCGAGCGGAGCGACGAGCCCCTTGGAGAGGACGAGGACCCCGGTGCGGGCGGTGATGTCGGCGCCGTGTGCGGCGATCGCCTCGGGGAGGGCACGGGCGGGGACCGCGAGGACGACGAGGTCGTGGGCCGCGAGCTCGAGCCCGGCGGCCCGGCCGATGCGGATCCCGTCCGGGAGCGGAACCCCCGGGAGGTAGTCGGTGTTCTCCCCGGCGTCCATGAGGGCACGCGCCTGGGCCTCGGTCCGGCAGCCGAGGTCGACCTCGACGCCGGCGCGCTGCAGGGCGACGGCGATCGCGGTGCCCCAGGACCCCGCCCCGATGACCGCGGCACGCCGGATGGGGGCGAGACCGCCGAGCCACTCCCACTGGAGGGCGACGCAGGGCCAGATCCGCTCCGTGACGGCCGCCGCGAGCTGCGGGGAGGCCGACTCCACCGTCGGGAAGTGGAGCGCGCGGCCCGCGCGGATGCGGACCTTGTGGGGGCGCACGCGCCAGCCCCTGCGGATCCGCTCGGTGCCGATGATGGCGACGGGGACGACGGGCGCCCCGGTCTCCAGGGCGAGACGGCCGACGCCACGACGCGGCGCGCCCAGCGCGCCGGGGCGGATCCGCGTCCCCTCGGGGAAGATCAGGACGCCGTCGCCGCGCGCGAGGATCTCGCGGGCGGTGTCCATCGCGCCGCTGTCACCGGCGCCGCGGTCGACGGGGAAGGCACCGAGGCTGTTGAGGAACCAGCCGGTGATCCGGTTCTCGAACAGCTCCTTCTTCGCGACGAAGTAGATCGGCCGCCGTGCGAGCGTCGCGATGATGAAGGGGTCGAGGAAGCTGCGGTGGTTGGCCGCGAAGATGACGGGCCCCTCCTGTGGGACGTGCTCCCGCCCGACGCGGCTGAGGCGGAAGTACAGGTGGAAGAAGGGCTGCAGGACGGCGCGGACGATCCAGTAGACGTACGGGTTGACGCCCTTGTCCCGCATGCGCTCCTGCAGCTTCTCGTTCTCCACGTGTGGGATACCCATGCTGATCGGGGGTGGTTACAGTCCACGTACACCCTCCATGCCCCTCGATCTCCCCCGCATCCTCCGTGGCGCCGCCGCCGGTGCCGTCGCCGCCGGCGTCTGGGCCCTCCAGCAGCCGCTCGACAAGCGCGTCTTCGGCTGCACGTTCGACGACACGGAGTTCCTCGGCAAGGCGGTGCTCGGCCCCGGGCACCCTCGCTGGCGAGCCGTCGGGACCACGATCCACGTGGCGAACGGCGCCGCGTTCGGGGCCGCGTACGCTGCCCTCTCCCCCCGGATGCCGCTCCCCTCGTGGTCGCGGGGCCCCGTGGCGGCGCTCGTCGAGAACTCGGCCCTCTGGCCTCTCACGGCGATCTCGGACCGGCTCCACCCGGCGCGCGCGGAGATGCCGACGCTGTCCGGCAACCGTGCCGCCCTCGCCCAGGCGACGTGGCGCCACATCGTCTTCGGGGTGGTCCTCGGGGAGCTCGAGCGGCGTCTCAACGCGCCCGCGCGGGGGCCCGTCGCCGCCTACTCGCACGTCGTGTCGACCAACGGCCACGGCAGCCGCGAGGACGCGGAGATCATCACGGGCGCGGCCGTCGCGGCCGCCCAGTCCCGGCCGCAGGAGCCCGGATCCGGGCTCGACGACGAGCTCTGAGCGCGCGCTCCGCGATCAGGCGGCAGCGCGTCCGTCGTCCACGTTGCGTGCGACGAGCGCGGCGACGTCCGGC
>JBFIDS010000623.1:0-2220 GCA_041603715.1 Paraconexibacter sp.
CGCCGCGACGCGACGACGATCGCGCGCCTGTCGACGCTCCTCTCGGAGGCGCCCGCCTCACCGCAGGGTGCCGAGGCCGCCCAGCCCGCCGAGCCGCCCGTGACGGTCGCCGAGGCGGTGGAGCGGGCGCGGTCGGCGGCGCAGCACCTCGTCTTCACCGCGGCCGCGCACGAGTCCGCGGCCGACAGCCCGTACCGCCGCCCGCAGGACATCGTCGACACGCTCGCGCTCCTCGACGAGCTCGCCGGGCTCCATGCCGACCCGGGCGGGTTCGGCCGCTCGCTCCAGCAGGCGGCGACGGAGCGCGGGCTCACCTGGCGGCAGGACGTGAGCGAGATCGCGCGGTCGCGCAACCCGCAGGCCTACACGGTCACGCACGAGGGGCAGCGCCTCGACCTCGGTCCCCACGTCGCCATCGGCTCGGGATCGGGGGCCGGGTTCATCGCCCGCATCTACCTCCACGTCGCCGACGGCTCCGGCGACGTCCCGCGGGGCGTGTACGTGGGTCACGTCGGCCGCCACCTGCCCGACACGACGACCTGAGCGGGCCGCGTCCCCGCCCCCCACAAGGTGAACGTCAGTTCCGGGTGACCATGGCAACCCAGGAATGACGTTCGCGCGCTCGGCGGGGCGGGAACGCCGTGGCGCGCGTGGCCGCTCAGCGGCCGTCGCCCCTCCTCGCCGCCGCGTCGACGGGCTTCAGCTCGATCCACGTCGCTCGGCCGCACGCGAGCTCGCGCCCGTCGGCGTCGAGCAGCCACACCGCGTTCGTGCGGCGCCGGCCCTGGTGGTCGAGGGCGCGCGTGACGATGGCGTGCTCGGTGCCCGCCATGACGGGGGCGCGGAGGTCGATCGCGAAGCGCCCGAGGACGATCGGGCGCTCCCCGGTCGGGTCGGCCGCGGGCGCGCTGCTCGGGCAGTCGAGCGCCGCCCACACATAGGCCGGGTCGACGACCCCGTCGGGGCCGGCGAGGTCCGCCCGGGGTGTCCATCCGGCGGCGAAGATGCCGTCTCCGTCCTCGACGGGTCCCGAGAACAGCCGCAGGCCGTCGGACGGGTCGCGGTCGGGCCCGCATCCGAAGCACGTGGGGAAGGGGTGGACCGGACGCAGCTCGTCGGGGTCCGGCATCGCGGCGCGGGCCTGCGCGGGACTGAGGACGGGGGCCGCGCCGATGTCGACCGTCGTCGGCGTCGCCGTGGCGATCGGCGTGTCCCCGTCGCGCAGCACGGCCCGGTCGACCTCGACGTCGAGGGTGAGGGGCGTCTCGAGCGGCGGCGGGGCGTGCAGCGTCACCTCGGCCGGCCCGTCGATCGCGAGCCCCGCGATCGCGGCGCTGTAGCCGCCGTGTGCCGAGATGGGCGGGCCGTTGAAGCGGGCCGGGATGCTGACGGTCCGCAGGTCGCGCCCGAGATCCTTCTCACCCCAGAACGTGGCGAGGGGGTTGTCGTTGAAGTCCGCGACCGCGCGGAACCCCGCCTCGCGGTACATCCGCTCGGCGCTCGGCTGAGCCGGCCCGGTGTCCAGGCGGGCGGTCCGGTACCCGAGCCGGCGGGCGGTGTCCTCGAGCGCGCGCAGGAGCGCTCGCGCCACCCCGGCCCCGCGGGCGTGCTCGACGACGAACATCCGCTTGATCTCGCACGCGCCGTCCGGGAGCCGTTTGAGCCCGCCGCAGCAGATCGCCTCGCCGTCGCGGTAGCCGACGAGGAACGCGCCCTCGGGCGGGGACATCTGCTGCGCGGTGGCAGACGGCATGTCGGGAGCGACGAGCGGGTGGCCGTACAGCTTCTCGACCTCCGCCTCCATGAGCGCGATGAGCCCTCGGCCGGGCTCCGCGTCGGCGTGGGCGGGGCGGAACTCGATATCGGTGCTCACGCCGGTATCGTCGCGCACCTCCATGCCCCGTGACTGGTCCGATCTCTTCCTCACCGATGGTGAGACCTCAGCAGCGCCGTCCGACGAGGCTCCCGAGAAGCGCCGTGGCTTCTTCAAGCGGCTGCGGGAGAACATGTCCAAGACGCGCCAGGCGCTCGGGGCGGAGATCCAGGCGACGCTGTTCGACACGCTCGACGAGGAGACCTGGGAGCGCCTCGAGGAGGCGCTCATCATGGCCGACGTCGGCGCCGCGACGACGGCGAAGGTCGTCGCGCAGCTCGAGGCCGAGGCGGAGAGCGGCGAGGTGGAGGGGGGCGAGGCGCTCACCGAGCGCCTCGTCGAGCTCC
>JBFIDS010000624.1:0-2208 GCA_041603715.1 Paraconexibacter sp.
GCTCGCACGATTCGCCGACAGCGTCGAGGATCCGGCGCGCTCGAGACGCGCGATCAACGCCGGGGCCCCGGGATCGGCGACGATGCACACCGCCTCGTCGTCGAGCTCCCCGACGAGATCCCCCGGCCCGGCCCGGGACGCGAGCCGGCCGGTCATGTGCGCGGGCGCGACGACGACCGCGAGGCGCTCCGGCGGCTCCCAGCCGAGCTCGGCGCCGGCCACGGCGAGGACCGCCGGGTCCGGGACGGGCGCAAGGAGAGCGCGGAGCATGGCCCGGACCCGCCGGGAGCGCTCGCTCGCCTCACGCGACTGCTCCTCGGCGTAGCCCTCCGCCGATTCGGCGCTGAGCTCGTCGATGTAGGCGAAGATCGCCTCGCCCAGCGTGTAGAGGTCCTGGGGGTCGAGGCCCGCCGCGACCCCGGCGTCGACAGCCCTCCGCCACGCGATCCGCGCCCCGGTCCGGTAGGCCGAGAGCAGGGCCTCGAGCGATCGCCCGGCCGCCCGCTCGCCGCGGCCGAGGCCGACGTAGGTCTCACGCCCGATGCGGCGCGAGCGCGACGGATCCTCGACGCTGTCGGCGAATCGTGCGAGCGCCTGCTCGACGCCCTGGCGGATCGCGGCCCCGAACGGACCCCGAAGCGGCCGGTCGTACTCGGGGACCTCCTCGCGCAGCGCCGCGATGATCTCCGCGGCGAGCTCCGGGAGGATCGGACGCAGGACGGCGGCGGCTTCAGGGCTTCCCGGACGCGGCATTCATACGAAACCTATAGATCGGGGCCTCGAGACACGACGTTCTTCGACAAGAGCGGTTCATTTCTGTCCGCTACGGTGACCGTCATGTCGACGCACACAGCGCCACCGCCCCCCACGTCGGTCAACGACCCGTCCGCGCGCAGCGCGCGCCGCGCCTCCGACGATCGCGACTACGTGATGCCGCGCAGCCAGCAGATCGCGAACCTCGCGGCGGTCGTCCTGCCCTTCCTCGCGATCCTCGTCGCGATCTACGCCGGCTGGAACGAGTGGGTGAGCGGCGTCGACCTCGCGATCTTCGCCTTCATGTACCTCATCACCGGCTTCGGCGTGACGATCGGCTTCCATCGGCTCCTCACCCACCGGGGGTTCACCGCGCCGAAGTGGGTCGAGTACACCCTCGCGACGTTCGGCTCGATGTCCGTCCAGGGCCCGGTCATCAGCTGGGTGGCCGACCACCGCAAGCACCACGCGTTCACCGACGCCGAGGGCGACCCCCACTCCCCGCACGTGGGCCACGGCTCGGGGCTGAAGGGCTTCATCCACGCCCACGTCGGCTGGATCCTCACCGACCAGGGGTCCGCCCGGCGCTCGAAGTACGCGAAGGACCTCATGGAGGACCGCGGGATGCGCCGCATCAACAAGAACTTCGAGCTGCTCGTCGTCGCGAGCCTCGGGATCCCCGCGATCCTCGGCTTCGTCCTCCACGGCTTCACCCTCGAGGGCTTCCTGCGCGGGCTCCTGTGGGGCGGCTTCGTCCGGATCTTCCTCCTGCACCACATCACGTGGTCGATCAACTCCGTCTGCCACTTCCACGGGAAGCGCCGGTTCGACATCGAGGACCACTCGACGAACGTGGCGTGGCTCGCGGTCCCGTCGCTCGGCGAGGCCTGGCACCACAACCACCACGCGTTCCCGCGTGCCGCCGTCCACGGCATGGGCCGCCGCGAGATCGACATCACCGGCTGGGTCATCGCCGGGATGGAGAAGCTCGGGCTCGCCCGGGACGTCGTGCGGATCAGCCCGGAGCGCCAGCGGCAGAAGGAGGCCGGGGCGGCGACGTCCTGACTTTTTACCGTCCGTAAAGGATCGCGACGGAGACTGGGCCGCGCGAACGTACCTCGCAAGTGCACCTCCTCCCGAAGCACGCAAGCGGCCCGCCATCAGGCGGGCCGCTCGCTTTGTGCAGTGCGGTTGGACCCACCCCGATCCCACCGCGTTCCTTCGCCCGGCCGCCGTCCCACGGACGGCCAGGGGGGTGAAGCGTCGTCACGTCGTCCCACGGACGTCCCGACACATCTGCAACAACGTGGGGCGGGGCCAGAACTTGCGCCTCGATCCGCGCTTCAGGCCGCGGCCGCGGGCAGCGCGTCGGCGAGGCCGAGGTCCAGATCGGTGATCCCGCCCTCGCTGTGGGTCGAGTTCGTCACGCGGACCTTGTTCCAGCCGTGCAGCAGC
>JBFIDS010000625.1:0-2207 GCA_041603715.1 Paraconexibacter sp.
CGCTGCCGCGGCCGACGGACCGCCGGGTACGAGCGCGCGCCCGTGCCTCAGCGCCCGCGGCGCCAGCGCGTACGCCGTGGCGGCGGGGCCGCAACGGCGCGCGCGTCGTCGAGGAGCCCCCCGAGCCAGGCGTCGAAGTCCTCGGCCCCGACGAGGATCTGCTCTCGCGCGTCGACGCGGCGTTCCCACCAGAGCTGGAGCACGACGTCCTCGGGCGCGAGACCCGCTGTGGCGCCCGAGGGGAGGTGCCGGCCCTCGGCGACGAGCAGGTGCGGCTTCATCGTGAAGACGAGCCCGCCGTCGCGCAGCTCGCTGATCCAGTGGTGGTGGCTCCAGCCCACCCACTCGCCGTGCAGCCCGTACGTGAGCTCCTCGACCGGGGCGGGCACCTCGACGTAGCCGGCTTTCGCGACGCGACTGAGCTCCTCGCACACGCGGACGGGATCGCGGACGTCCTCGAGGGTGTGCGCGCAGACCGCGAAGTCGAAGGCGTCGGCGTCGAAGGGCCACGGGTCGCTCGCGCAGATGTCGCGCTGCACCCACGTCGCCTCGTCGAAGCGCTCGTCCGCGGGGTCGATCGCGGGCCCGTAGAGGCCCCGCGTCGCGTACGGGAGGAGGTCGATGACCGTGTCGGCTCGCGCGAGCGGGGCGGCCCACCCGCCGACGTCGAGCACGCGCGCGGTGCCCGGGAGAGCCTCGATCCTGTCGCGGGCGCTGTCGAGCATGCGCGCCAGCCTACGCGCGGGCGCCGCGCAGCTCGTCGTAGAGCCGGACGTAGGCGTCCGTCGTCGCGTCGGTCGACAGCTCGAGCGCGCGCTCGCGGCAGCGGCCCGCGGTCGCCGGGTCCGCGGCGAGCTCCAGCGCAGTGTGCAGCGCCGCGGCGAGGTCGGCCGGGTCGTCGCCGTCGAAGAGCGCACCGATCCCGTCGCGGTCGACGACCTCGGGGATCGCGCCGGCTGCCGTGCCGACGACCGGCGTGCCGCAGGCGAGCGCCTCGGCGAGCACGAGGCCGAACGCCTCCCCCACGCTCGGCAACGCGGCGACCCACGCCTCGCGGTTGGCGGCCGCGAGGATCGCCCGATCGTCGAGATCGCGCTCCTCCACCCCGTCGGGGGCGCGGCCGGCGATCGGGGCGCCCGGGACCCGGGAGAGGACGAGCCGGGCGTCCGGCCGGGTGCGGCGCACGCGCGCGAACGCCTCGACGAGGAGCCCGACCCGCTTGCGCGGCTGGGTGTGGTCGGCGGCGCACAGGATCGTGGGCACGGTGGCCCGCGCCGCCGCCGGATCCTCCGCGGGCGCGAAGGCGGCGATGTCCACCCCGGGCGCGAGGACGCGCGCCCGCACGCCGAGCCAGGAGGCGAAGCCGTCGGCGGCCGTGCGGCTGAGAGCGACGACGGCGTCGGCTTCGCGCGCGGCGCGGAGCACGATCTCCTTGCGGCCGCGGCGGTTGGCGAGCGACGCGCGGTGCGGGATCCCCATGTACGAGAGGACGACCGGCGCGCCGCCGTCCCGGTCACGGGCCCGCAGCGCGGCGAGCGCATCCGTCGGATAGAGGGCGTGCGCGATGTCGGGCCGGTCCCGGCGCAGCTCGAGGTACGCGGCCGGGAGATGCGCGAGGTGGTCCTCGAACAGGCGCCGGCGCAGGCGGTCCTCGACGGGCGCCCGGCGGACCCGAACGACCCGGAGGCCGTCCTCGACGTCGACGCGGCGACGGCCGCGGTGCGAGGTGATGAGCCCGACCTCGTGCCCGCGCGCGATCAGCCCGTCGGCGAGCTCGCGCGCGACCCGCTCGGAGCCGCGGCGGACCTCGGGCCAGTAGACGGGGTTGAGGAGGGTGACGCGCACCGGCGACCGGGCCCTCAGAGGAGGAGCGTCCGGTAGCGGATGCTCCCGCGGGCGAGCGCGACGACCTCGGCGCCGTCGAGCGCGAACCGGCCGGGCAGCTCGCTCACCGCACGGGCGACCCCCCGCGGCGAGGACCCGTAGCTCGGCGCGGCCTCCCGCGCCCACGGAGCGAGAGCGGCGAGCCCGGCGAGCACCCAGTCAGGCCGGCGCGTCGCGACACCCGCCGTCGCCATCGCGAGCCCCGCGGCCGCGAACGGGAAGCGTGCGTGCTGGGGCTTCCAGCAGGTGCCGAAGCCCGGCAGCCCGCGCCGCACCTCCGGATGGGCGCGCACGACGAACGGGAGGTGCTCCCAGCGCTGGAC
>JBFIDS010000626.1:0-2205 GCA_041603715.1 Paraconexibacter sp.
ACGCCGCGCCGCGGCAACGCGCCTGCGCGGAGTTTTGTCACGGATTCGTCGTCGTCCGTCGCAGAACTCAGTAGCTTGGACACAGGTCATGCCGTCCCGGCGCCGTCCACTGCTCCAGCTCCTCCTCTCGACGGTCCTCGTGACCGGGCTGCTCGGCGCGGGTGGGAACGTCGCGCGCACCGAGGCGGCCGTGTGCGCCGACCACCCCGACCAGGCCTCCGCCCAGAAGGCGAAGGACACGCGCGACGCCGACGGCGACGGCATCTACTGCGAGTCGCTGCGCTGCCCGTGCGCGAAGCCGGGCGCCGGGGCCACGCCGAAGAAGAAGGCGCCCGTCAGGAAGAGGCCCAAGAAGAAGGCGAAGCCGAAGAAGACCGCGGCGAAGACGAAGGCGAACTCGGACTGCACGCGCTCGTCGAAGGTCGTCCCGATCAACTTCTCCTCGACGAAGTATCCGGCGATCGCCGCGCACACCCGGACCGCGACGGCCGCGGGCTGGCCGCGCGTTCTCAGGATCAACCGCGTAGGGGCCGCCGCGCGGCGCAAGCGCCTCCTCGCAGCGGGCTTCCCGACCAAGCCGGGCTTCGACCGCGACGAATACCCGCCCGCGGTGGGCCGCGGCAGGGGCCCCGGCCTCGAGCGGGGCAGCGACCCGCGGGGCTGGCGCGCCTCGGTCGCCTACGTCCCCGCCAGCGAGAACCGCTCGCACGGCACGTCGCTGGGCATCAAGCTGCGCCGCTACTGCGACGGCCAGCGCTTCCGCTACGTCTTCTTCTGACTCTCGCCGGGCGGGCAGACCTCGACGGTCGCGTCGACCCCGGCGCCTCGGTGAGCCGCGCGTCGCAGGTGACGAGCGGGGCCTCGAGCGCCCCGGCGGCGTCCACTCACGGTCCCGGGTCCCCCCAGAGCCGCTCGCGCAGCGCGCTCGCCCGCGCGGCGGGACGGTCGATGGCCGCGCGGATCGCCGCCTCGGTCCCCGCGACGATGAGCCGGTCGCTCGCCCGTGTGGCGGCGGTGTAGAGCAGCTCGCGGGTGAGGAGCGGCGAGTCGGGCGGCGGGAGCAGCACCGCCGCCGTGCCGAACTGCGACCCCTGCGACTTGTGGACCGTCATCGCGTAGACGGTGTCGACGGCGCTGAGCCGCGACGGGCTCATCTCGACGACGTCGCCGCGGCGCTCGAAGGCGACGGCGATGCGGTCGGCCCCCGCCGCGAACACGACTCCGGTATCACCGTTGTAGAGGCGCATCGACGGGTCGTTCTCAGTGACGAGGAGCGGGCGTCCGACGTACCACTCCGCGCGCGTGTCGAACCCCTCGACCGCCTCTGCGAGCCAGCGCTCCACGGCCATCCGCCAGCGCATCGCGCCATAGGGGCCGCGGCGGTGCGCGCACAGGATGCGGAACGCGTGGAGCGCGTCGATCGCGTCCTGCGGACGGCCGTCGCGCGCGGCGCCGACGAGCTCGCGGCCCGACGTCACGGCCGCACGGCGCACGACGTCCATCCCGCCGCGGTCGACGCCCCCGATGTCGTCGGGGAGCCAGACGACATCAGGGGCTTCCCGCCCGAGGACGTCCAGCGCACCGTCGGCATCACCCGCACGGATCGCGCGGGCCAGTTCGTCGATCGCGCCGCCGTAGCGGTGCACGGTCTCCAGCGCGACGATTCCGTCACCGATCGCGACCCCGTCCGCCGGCTCGCCGACGACCGCGACCGGCACGCCGGTGACGTCCTCCAGGGCCTCGCGCGAGGCCCGGCGCATACGCAGTCCGTCCGCGGCCGGGCCGACGACGTCACCCAGGACGGCGCCCGCCTCGATCGACGTGAGCTGCCCGGGGTCCCCGACGAGCACGAGCCGCGCCCCCGGTCGCACCGCTTCCACGAGCCGGCCCATCAGCGACAGCGAGACCATCGAGGTCTCGTCGACGATGACGACGTCGTGCGGCAGCCGGTTGTCGCGGTGATGGCGGAAGCGGCTGTGGCTGTCGGGCCGCCAGCCGAGCAGCCGGTGCAGCGTCGAGGCCTCGAGCGCGAGGAGCGCCTCGCGGATCGGCTCGGCCACGTCGAGCCCCGCCGTCTGCGCGTGGACGGCCTCCTCGAGGCGCGCCGACGCCTTCCCGGTCGGCGCGGCGAGCGCGATGTGGGCCGTCCGACCACCGGGACGGGCCGCCGCCTGCTCGAGGAGGAGCGCGGCGATCCGCGCGACC
>JBFIDS010000627.1:0-2205 GCA_041603715.1 Paraconexibacter sp.
GGCGCCTGGCGCTCGCGTTCAGCCCCAACGCCTGGGGCGGGAAGTACGAGCCCGACGACAAGGACGATGCGCTCGCCTCGCTCCTCGCCCGGCACCTCGGCGACGAGGTCCGGGAGGTCCCGTTCGTGCTCGAGCG
This sequence comes from Paraconexibacter sp., assembly GCA_041603715.1. Lineage (GTDB taxonomy): Bacteria > Actinomycetota > Thermoleophilia > Solirubrobacterales > Solirubrobacteraceae > Paraconexibacter. The sequence continues at coordinate 137 of JBFIDS010000627.1, forward strand.
CGGCGCAATCCACGTCGACGGACAGGGAACGCTCATCGTGACCGAGCAGTGCCTCCTGCACGAGACGCGCAACCCCGACCTGTCGCGGGTCGAGATCGTCGAGGTCCTGCGCACGGAGCTTGGTGTGGAGAGCGTGGTGTGGCTGGGGGAGGGGCTCGTCGAGGACACCGGGACCGACGGGCATGTCGACCTCGTCGCGGCGTTCACGGGGCCGCGGCGGGTCCTCCTGCAGAGCGTGCCCGGGGACGACCCGAACTTCGCTGCGATGGCCGAGAACCGGCGGCGGCTCGAAGCGGCCGACATCGAGGTGGCGGCCTTCCCGATCCTGCCGCGGCTCGAGATCGGCGGCCAAACCCGCGTCGTCTCCCACCTGAACTTCTACGTCTGCAACGGCGGCGTGATCGTGCCGCTCGCCGGGCAGGCACGCGACGAGGAGGCCGTCGCCCGCATCGGCGCGGAGTTCCCCGGTCGTGAGACCGTCGGCGTGCCGGCGGACATCCTCGCCGCCGGGGGCTGCGGGCCGCCTGCATCACCCGGCAGGTTCCGGCCCTCGCTTCGGCCGCCTGAGGCGAGGTGCGCGAGCGGTCCGGGGTCCCGGGACGATCTCGAGCGCTCCGGCCGGCGGCGGCGGTCAGCCCGGCTGGTCGGCCGGGCACCAGTAGGTCGTGCGGCCGCCGACGGCGGCACGGACGAGATCGGCGCCGCACCGCGGACACGCCCCGCCGCGGGCGCGGTGGGCGACGAACGACCCGGTGTGGACGCCCCCCTTCTCGATCGCCGCGCGCGTGCACCGGCGCAGGACGCGCCAGAGCTCGTCGAGCTCGGCCTCGTGGAGATCGCCCGCGGAGCGGACGGGGGAGAGTCGTGCGTGCCAGAGGGTCTCGTCGGCGAGGAGGTTGCCGACCCCGGCGATCACGGACTGGTCCATGATGCGCGCCTTCAGGGGCGCGGACCCCGCTCCGACGAGGGCGCGGAAGTCGGCCTTCGGGACCTCGAGCGCGTCCGGTCCGAGCAGCGAGAGATCCGGGTCGAGCACCGCGCGGCCCAGCCGGCGCTTGTCGAAGAGGACGAGCGCGCCGCCGTCGGAGAAGCCGAGCGTGAACCGCGCCCACTGGGGGTTGTCGGCGAACGCGGGGTCCGGACGAGCCCCGTAGCCGCGCGACGGCCCGTCGTCCACCGGGTCGCCCGCGTGGTGGTCGTCGACGAGGATCCGTCCCGCCATCCCGAGGTGGAGCCCGAGCACGGGACCCTCACCGCCGTCGGTCTCGCACCACATCGTCTTGCCGATGCGGCGAGCCGCCGTGAGCGTCGTGCCCGTGAGCGCGTCGGCGAGCTCACCCGGGGGGTGGGGGCGACAGACGTAGGCGTCGCGGTCGTCGACCGCGGCGATCTTCCGGCCGAGCGCCCGCTCCTCGATGAGGGCGCGGGCGGACTCGACCTCGGGGAGCTCGGGCACGGGTGTGGCGAGCTCCCCTGGGCGACTCAGCGCAGCGGGGCGCCGTCCTCGTAGAGCTTGCGGACGACGACCGTGTTCTCGGGGCTCGCGTCGTAGCAGAGGCCGCAGAGCACGCACTCGTCGAGGTTCTCCTCGACGATGGCGACGCCGCTGTCCGTCCCCTTGAAGATGTTCACCGGGCAGACCTCGTCGAGCTTCGCGCCCAGGGCCGCGTCGACGGCGTCGTCGACCTCGACGGCGATGAAAATGGCGTCCTTGCGGGCCATCAGGCGGCGCTCCTCTCGCTCATGAGCTTCTTCACCATGTCGGGGATCTCGTCGATCCGCTCCACGACCGGGATGCCGGCCTCCTCGAGGCGCGCGATCTTCTCCGTCGCGCTGTCCTCCTTGCCCTCGACGATCGTGCCGGCGTGCCCGAAGGACATGCCCTGCATCTCGTCGTCGTCCATGAACTTGCCGGCCATGAAGGCGACGATCGGCAGCCGCGAGTCGTTCTCCTTCACCCACGCGGAGAGCTGGGCCTCCATGCGGCCACCCGGCTCGGTGTAGATGACGATCGCCTGGGTCTGCTCGTCGGCCTCGAAGTAGGGCATGAGCTCGGCGTAGGTCGACCC
>JBFIDS010000628.1:0-2196 GCA_041603715.1 Paraconexibacter sp.
AAGGATATTAGTTCTAAGTTGCTCAGAGTGTACCTCCGAACACCTGTTTGTAAACCCCTCCCCAGGAAGGGTTACAAAACGGAACGGACGTTCGCCGTTCTCAGTCCGTACGGGCGAGCCACAGCGCGGGTTCGCGCAGCTCGGCGAGAGTGGGCGCCGCCGCGGGCGAGTCCCACGCTTTGCGCAGGGCGTCCTCACCCCGGCCGGCGACGACCGCGTCGCAGAACGCCTTGCCCTCCCCGTACTGGCGGAGCTTGTCGTCCATGCCGAGGAGGCGCCCGACGAACGTGTCGATCGCCCCGCGCTCCTCCCGCCGTGCGTCGAGGGCGGCCCTCAGCCCCTCCACGTCCTCGACGACCTCGGCGCCCACCGCGTCCATCACGTGCTCGGCGTGCCCCTCGACGAGGCTCATGAGCGCCTGCACCCGATCGAGGAGGGCGGCGGCCTCCTCGCCGCCGATCGCCCGCAGGACCTCGCCGGAGCGGACGTGGCGGATGAACTCCTGGAGCGACTCGAGCGAGGGCATCTTCACGGCCTCCCGCAGGTCGATCCGCACATCGAGGAGGCCGATGAGCTCGCGCAGGAGCCGCTCGAGCTCGTCGCGCAGCCACGGGACGGCGCCGAACTGAACGGCGTGCGTGAGCTCGTGCACGACGACCCACCGCAGGAGGTCGGGGTAGTCGACATCGAGCTTGACCGCGGCCCCCGCGAGGTTGGGCGCGACGAGGACGAGCCGGGTGGGCGGCCGCTCGGGGCCGCGCAGGAGGCCGGGGTCGACCTGCCCCATGACGCGCTGCGCGAGCAGCCCGGTGACGATGCCGGCCTCCGCGCCCGCGATCGGCCCGGCGGCCATCCGCAGGACCCCGCCGAGCGGCCCCGCGTCCTGGCCCGTCTTCGCGAGCCCGGGCTCGATGACCCCGGCGAGCGACTCGACGTTCATGTCGATCCACGAACCCCGCCCGATCCACTCCGGCGGCGGGAGGACCCCGTCCGGCTCCATCCGCGCGTAGGCGGCGATCCGCGGCGCGGCGTCGTCGCACACGCCGATGAGGTCGATGGGCGGCGGGGCCTCGGGAGGGTCCGAGTTCCCGCACAGCGCCCGCCCGACGGCCCCTGCGACGTTGCGGTCGAGGGTCGTCACGGGACACGTCCGGCGTCGGCGGACGCGGGGAGCGAGAGGAGACGCTCCAGCGAATCCTGGGTGCGGGCCGCGACGATCGGGCCGAGGGGGGCGAGCCCGGCGACCGGGGCGGCGAGCGGGTCGCCGTGCCCGGGGAACGCGACGACGCCCCCGCTCTCCCGCACGACGAGCTGCGCGGCGGCAGCGTCCACGGAACGGCCCTGCCACAGCGTGGCCATCCCGTCGACCCGCGTGAGCGCGACCTGGCACATCGCGATGGCGATCGAGCCCATGACACGAACGCGGTGGACGTGGGCGAGGAGCCCGTCCGAGGCCTCCGCGAGCCACTGCGGGTGGGCGGACTCGACGGCGACGAGCTCGAGCCGCCCGTCGGCGACGGACCGCTCGGGCGGAGGATCGACGATGCGCACGCCGTCGAGGAACGCGCCGGACCCGCGCACCGCGTGCCACTCCTCGCCGGGGCCGAGATCGTGGACGTAGCCGAAGACGACGTCCGCCATCGTGGGGCCGTCGGCGACCGCGATGGACAGGGCCACGTGACCCATCCCGCGCTTCGCGTTCATCGAGCCGTCGATCGGGTCGACGATGACGAAGGGAGGCGCGCCGGCCGTGCCGTAGTCGACCGTCCCGCGCTCCTCGCTCACCGCGGTGAACCGGGCGCCGCGGGCGTGGAGCGCGTCGAGCGCGCCGAAGACGTGCTCCTCGGCGGCCGCGTCGATGAGGAGCGTGAGGTCGCCCCCCTCCCCCCGGGTGCCCGTCTCGACGACCCGCTCGCGGCTGGTGGGATGCTCGCGGAGGACCGACTCGAGCCCCGCGCGGGCCTGCCGGCAGGCCCCGAGCCAGTCGTGCTGCAGGACGGTGCTCGCCGCATCGGTCGGAGACGTCATCCGCCTCTACTCTAGATGGGTGGACGTCCCGCCCCTCGAGGAGCCCGGCACGCCGGGGGCGCGCCCGTCGCTCACCGGCGCCCAGGCGCGCGTGGTCGCGCACCGCGGATCGCCCCTGCGCGTCGTAGGCGGCGCCGGCACGGGGAAGACCCGCACGCTCGTCGCGCG
>JBFIDS010000629.1:0-2196 GCA_041603715.1 Paraconexibacter sp.
CCACGCGGCGCGGCCGACTGACGCGGCGCGACAGGACGCTGGGCGCCCGGCTCGACCCCGCGCTGGCGACTTCTCTTCCCCACGGGCGCCGGACCGTCCCTCAGGCCCGCAGCTCGCGCAAGCGGCGGCGCAGCCGCTCGAAGAGGCCGACGACCTCGGGGCGGGGCCCCTCGACGTCGAAGCCCCCCGATGCCTGCGCGACGACGCGCTCGTACAGCTCGCGCTGGAGCACGAGGAGCTCGTCTCGGACGAACTCGAGCTGCTCGGTCGTGAGGACGGCCGGACCGCGCTCCCCGACGGTCGGGAGGACCTCGTAGGGACAGTTGTCGACGATGCACTGCGCGAGCTCGGCCTCGAGCGCCTGGATCTGACGCTTGAGGTCACCGCGCATCGGACCCTCGTCGGCGGCGATGAGCTCGAGGTTCGGGGGATGCGGCGGGGCACCCCCCGCATCGGTCGTCCCGGATCCGTCGCCGTGAGTGGTCGTCACCATGCTGCACCCGCTCCTTACGCCGAAGTCACGTCCGATACTACGCCGACTCAGAGAGCGCGTCCGCGCCGAAGCCGACCGCCGCCCTCTTGTGCCTCGGCCTCGTCCCATCCAATCGCGCGACCAGCGTCCCATGCTCCGGGTCGTCCCCCTGGCCAATAGCCGAAGGCGAGGATCGAGACACTTCCGAACCAGCCGAGGAATAGCGCGGCCGAGATGGGGATCCCGATGGCGCTAGCGAGGCCTGTGCCCATGCCGAAGACGCCGAGGAAACGCGTGAGCAGACCAACCCGCATCGCCTCGAGCGATGTGAGGGAGACCCAGACGCCGAGCAGCAGGCCCCCGACGACCTGCCCGATGTTCGCCGCCTGCAGGAGTCCGCCCTCGCGGCCTTCGTCTAGGAGTGACTCGGCGCGATCGAGGGTCCGCGGCTCTGTCGAGACGAACTCGCGCGCGATCTCGCGGACCTCAAAGAATCCGATAACTGTGCCGGCGGCGACGACGACGAGAGCGACAGTGCCCATCGCGGGTATCCACGAGGCATGGGAGGGCTGGCGGCCTCTGACGGCTCGGTAGAGGAAGACGGCGACGGGGGCAATAAGGAGAATGCTCGTCACGCGCAGCCACATCGCCGTCTCCTGACCGGCTCCGGATGCGCCGATGTCGAGGAGGAGCGTGCGGTCGTTGCTCTCGCTGCCGACGCGGTCAGGCAGGTCGCGCGCGCCGACCGGCACCGCGACGAGTGTGAGGAGGACCGATAGGATCCCCGCCCCGCCAGCGATCCGCCCTTCGAGACGCTCGCGGGCGACGTCGACCGTCGACGGCGGCGCCACGCCCTCATCCACGACGTGGACGACCGTTCCTTCGTCGTCCTCAGGCACCTGCAGACGTGGGTTCATCGCGCTCTTCCTCCAACGACACCTAGGAGATCAGTGGCCCGCCGCCGAACTCGATCAGTCATGCGCGCCACGACATCCCAGCGGCGGGAGGACGGCCGACTCGGACTTGCAAGATCTCGCCACTCGCAGAGCGCTGGGACAATGGCAAGCGCGGCGACCAAGCATAGCGCCAGCTCGAGCGCGACGAGCCAGCCGAGCTGGCTCAGGAGGGGGAGACGACTTGCGACGAGCACGGCGAATCCGGCGGCGACCGTCCCCGCCGACAAGGCGACAGCACCACCGATCTCACGGGTTGCCTCGGCCCGGGCCAGGGCTGGAGCGCGTCCGGCCGCCCGAGCCTCCCGGTAGCGCATGTCGAGGAGGAGAGCGAACTCGAGGCCGACCGCGAGCACGAGTGGCTCAAGCGCCGCGCCGAGCGGGGACAGCTCCAGATCGGCGAGGACGAGAGCAAGTGCGGCGAGCCCCGCCGCAACGAGAGGCGGGAGGAGGACGACCACGACACGAAGGATGTCGCGCCAGACGACGAAGAGGACGAGTCCCACGAGCACTGCAGCGAGAAGGAGCAGCGACGGTCGCGTTCCCTCGAGCTCCTCCGTGCTCGCCGCGGCGGCGCTGACGAGCCCGGCCGTCGTCACCGTGATGCCGTCGGGGGCGCCGGACATCGCGGCGCGGATGCGGTCGACGATAACGACTTGCTCGCCGACGGGCACGAGCGGAATGCCGAACGTCAGCTCCGCGACACGGCGGTCGCGGGCGAGGACGGCGTCGACGAAGTATCGCGGCAGGAGGCGCAGGATTCCGTCGACC
>JBFIDS010000630.1:0-2189 GCA_041603715.1 Paraconexibacter sp.
ATCGATGAGGTGGTGGATCACCCCCCGTCCACCGAGCACACCGCCGGCGGAGGCCGCACGCATGATGCGCGTCGCGAGGACGATGCTGCCGATGATCCACGTCCCGATCGCGACGGGCGCCGCGACCCCGAACCAAGACGGTTCCTCGCTCGTGACGACGATCGCGGTGATGACGACGCACTGCGCGGCGCAGCCGGTGATCGCCAGCGCGCCACCGACGAGGCCGGCCCGGCCCGCCGAACCACGGAGGTGACCGAGCAGCGCGAGAAGCGCCGGGACCGTGAGCGCCAGAGCGAGGGCGAACACCGCGAACTCGAGATGGTCCGCGGTCGACTCGAGGACCACGCGGGCGCCCTCACGGTGGGTCCCGCGTGATCCGGGCGCTCGTCGTCGACGACCAGGACCTCGTGCGCGCGGGCTTCTGCGCGATGCTCGAGGCACACGCCGACATCGACGTCGTCGGAGAGGCCAGCGACGGGGCCGAGGCGGTCGAGCAGGTGCGGCTCCGCACCCCCGACGTCGTGCTCATGGACATCCGCATGCCGCGGGTGGACGGCCTCGAGGCGACCCGCCGCATCGCCGCGCTCGGTGACCGCGCGCCACGCGTCCTCATCGTCACCACGTTCGACACCGACGAGTACGTCTACGAAGCGCTACGGGCCGGCGCGTCGGGCTTCCTCCTCAAGGACTCCCCGCCCGCCCGTCTCGCCGACGCCGTCCGCACCGTCGCGCACGGCGAGGCACTGCTCTCCCCCGCGATCACCCGGAGGCTGGTCGAGCACTTCATCCGGCGCCCGTCACCTCAGGCCGGCGCGACAGCGGCCTTCAACGAGCTCACAGACCGCGAGCTCGACGTCCTGCGCCAACTCGCGGCCGGCCGCTCGAACGCCGAGATCGCGTCGACGCTGTTCCTCTCCGAGGCGACGGTGAAGACCCACGTCACGCGGGTCCTGGGAAAGCTCGGGCTGCGCAGCCGCGTTGCAGGCCGTGGTCCTTGCCTACGAATCAGGTCTCGTCCAGCCGGGCGGCTCGACCACCGGACCGGGTCGGGCGCCCGGGTAGCCTTCCGTGCATGAGCCACCCCCTCTCGGATCCGGACATCGAGGTCACCCCGGCGCAGACCGCCGAACGACAGGCGTCGGGTGAGGTCGTCGTGATCGACGTGCGCGAGCAGTATGAGGTCGACGCGGGGCGCATCGCGGGGACGCGGCACATCGAGATCGAGCGCCTCTCCTCCCAGGCGGAGACGCTCGACAAGGACACGGCGATCGTCTTCCACTGCCGGCTCGGCGCGCGGTCGCTCATGGCCGCGCAGGCGTTCCGCCGCGCAGGCTTCGAGGCGTACTCGATGGCCGGTGGCATCCAGCGCTGGGTCGACGAGGGGCGCGCGATCACGCCCAGCGACGGCGTCGTCGCCGACCACTGAGCTCGGGCGCCCGGCCGCCGCTGGATTTCGCGATCGCGCCCGCCGCGGGCACGGCACCCGCCCACGTCGAGCCGGTGTGGCGCGACTCTGAGACCAGAGTGACACCCTTGGTGAGGGTGGACGGGTTAGCGTCGATATGCCAACCGATCCAGCGCACTGCGCGCCAGGAGGGACCTACGAATGACCGTTCGCAAGACCATCACCGCGCTCGCCGTCGTCGCGAGCCTCGGACTCGCCGCCTGCGGCGACGACGACAGCGACGAGGCCGTCCAGAACATCCAGGAATCCGGCCAGGAGCTGCAGGACAAGGGCAACGAGATCCAGGAGAAGGCGAAGGACCTCCAGGAGAAGGTGCAGAGCGGCGAGATCGACGCCGAGGAGGCCGCGAAGGAGCTGCAGGAGGACACCTCCGAGCTCGCCGGCGAGGCGACGGACGCCGCGAGCGAGGCCCTCGACGCGCTCGAGGACCAGTCCGGCGTGCCGCAGGACCAGATCGACGAGGCGCGCAAGCAGCTCGAAGAGGCCCAGAAGGACCTGGAGAGCCAGACGCCGTAGTCGGCGGGCGACGTTCCGGGGCGGTCCGCGCTCAGCCCCGGAACAGCGCCACCACGACGAGGCCGACGCTCGCGGCCGAGCCCGCCGCGAGCGTGCGGCTCCCCGCGCGACGCCGCCCGGCGGCCGCGAGGAGCATTCCCGCCGCCCGCACCGCGGCGACCCCGCGGGCGGCCCGCAGCAGGACACGCGGGGGCGGCTGGGCGCGACC
>JBFIDS010000631.1:0-2185 GCA_041603715.1 Paraconexibacter sp.
CACGTTCTTCGTGGCGATCTTCCTGCAGCAGGTGTCGGGCTACAGCGCGACGGAGGGCGGGCTCGCGCTCATGCCCATCACCCTCTGCCTCGTCCTCCTCTCGCGACGCTGGGGTGCGCTCGCCCAGCGCACGGGGCCGCGCACGCTGATGACGACGGGGCCGCTCGTCATGGCCGCGGGGCTCCTCCTCTTCACGCGGCTCGACGTCGACTCGCCGTACGGGACGGTCGTGCTCCCTGCGGCGCTCGTCTTCGGCCTCGGTTTGTCGATGACGGTCGCGCCACTCACCGCGACGGTCCTCGCCGCGGTCGAGGATCGCCATGCCGGGGTCGCCTCCGGGGTGAACAACGCCGTCGCGCGCGTCGCGGGGCTCGTCGCGATCGCCGGGGTCGGCGCAGTCGTCGCCGGGCGCCTCGGCGCATCGACGTTCGAGGCCGCCGCGGTCGCCGCTGCGGTCGACGCGTTCCGCGTCGGCATGGTCGCGAGCGCTGCGTTCGTCGCGCTCGGCGGGATCGTCAGCCTGCTCGGCCTGCGCGCCGCTGCGCGACCGACCGCCGGTGACGGGTGACGCAGGTCGAGCGGCGAGGCGCCAAACAGGTGGCCGTGGCGCCGCCCGCCCCGTAGGAGGAGGAACAACCCCGTCACGGTCGGTCCGCCCCGCGGTCCGGAAGCGACGCACCGGCGCCTCCCACAGGGGCCGCCCGACTCCCGGAGATTCGCATGACCTCGACGTCCGACCGGCCGGCCGCTCTTCGCGCCGTCACCACCGTCCTTGAAGCGCGTCGCGCGTCGAAGCCCGTCATGGCCATGCTCGTGCTGGCGGCCCTGGCGATCGCGGTGGGCGGCTACGAACACGCCAAACTGTGGAACGAGGGCTACCGCGACATCCCCAACATCGGGACGGCCTTCGCGCTCAACGTCCTCGGCTCGGCGGCCGCGGTCGTCATGCTCGCGACGCGCCGCCTCACCCTCTTCGCGCTGACCGCGATCTCCATCTCGGCCGGATCGATCGTCGGGATCGTCATGTCGCGCAACGGCGGCTTCCTCGGATTCCAGGAGCTCGGCTACGAGTCGACCGCGGTCATCACCCTCGTCGCGGAGGGCGCGACGCTCGCCTTCGTCGCGACGGCGCTGCTCGTCGTGGCCCGGGACCGCAGCGCCTCGGCGGGCGACCGCGGTCCGCGCGCCGCGGCCGCGCCGGCCGCGCGCTGAAGTCGGTCGCGCCCGGCGACGAGGCGCGAAGGGGCCCATCGCCGGACGGGTCGATGCAGGAACCGGCGATCCGTCACAATCCCTGGCTGTGCGTCGCCGCCTGATCGCCCTTCAGAGTCGCCACGAGGTCAGTCCCGAATGGCACCGCCGCATCGTCTGGGCGGCGCTCGGCGTGCTCACGCTCATCGTCTTCACCGGTGCCGCGGTGCGGCTCACGGGTTCGGGCCTCGGCTGCCCCACGTGGCCGAAGTGCACCGACGACTCGCTCACGACGGAGGTCCTCGGCACCCACGAGGTCATCGAGTTCGGCAACCGCGTCGCGACCTTCATCGTCGGTCTGCCGTGCCTGCTCGCGTTCGTCACCGCCTGGTTCCGGCGGCCGTACCGCAAGGACTTCCTCGTGCTCGGCTTCATCCTCGCGGCGAGCGTGCCCGCCCAGGCGGTCCTCGGCGGGATCACCGTCCTCACGGGCCTCAACCCGTACACGGTCATGGGCCACTACATGCTCTCCATGGTTGCGCTGTTCTTCGCGGTCAATCTCGTCTGGCGCGTCGAGCGCGAGCGGCGGGGCCGCACGGAGCGTCCCGAGCACGACCGGCGGCTCGTCCAGGCCGTGCGCGGAGCCGGGATCGCCGGGTTCGTCGTCCTCCTCATGGGGACGGCGGCGACCGCGGCGGGCCCGCACGCCGGCGGCGAGGGGACCGGGGACGTCGTGCCGCGCCTGGAGTTCAAGGGCGCGGACACCCTCGACTTCGTCATCACCGGCCACGCCCGCGTCGCGGCCGTGTTCGGCGTGCTCTGCGTGCTGCTGTTCTTCTGGGCGCGGCGCGTGCGGGCGGACCGCAGCCTCGTCCGCGCGCTCATGTTCGTCTGCCTCGCGATGGCCGCGCAGGGCGTCGTCGGCAACGTGCAGTACCACCTCGAGCTCCCCGCCGAGATCGTCTGGGTCCACGTCGCGCTCGCTGCGATCACG
>JBFIDS010000632.1:0-2178 GCA_041603715.1 Paraconexibacter sp.
CGCGACGCGCGGCCGCCCGCAGCGCCTTCGCCGCGTCGTCCATCGACTCGAAGCCCGTGAGGCGCTTCGTGGCCTTCCCGACGATCTCACCGCGGCGCGCGCGGGAGAGCGGGATCCGGCGCTGGCTCGCGGGCGCGGGCGTCGCGTCGGCCCGCAGGTCGGGGAGGTCCTGCGTCTCGCACGGCGTGTTCGGAGCGGCCGGCGGGACGGTGTTCGGCGTGTAGCGCGGCCGCGCGCCGAGCAGCGGCTGCTCGGTGAGCGACACGAGGTCGCCGACGCCGGGGAGCGAGGTGCTCACGAGGTTCTCTCCCCCACCGGCGTGGTAGCGGATGATGTTGCCGTTGGCGTCGAAGTTGCCGCCCGCCGAGGAGAGCCCGACGGCGAAGGCCGCGATCTCCTGCCAGACCGTGCGGTCGACGGTGTGAATCCCGTCCTCGAGCTTCTTGTTGAGGGTCGGGATGACGTTGCGCGAGACGCACGTGGCGATCGGCGTCACCTTCCCGAGCAGCGAGGTGAGGGACGGCTCCAGGGTGCGGATGCCGCTCACCGCCGGGCGCAGGTCGCGCACGAACGTGGGCAGCTCGGGGTCGGAGAGGAGCGCCGACGTCGCGCGCACGAACGGCACGGCATCGTCGATCGCGCCAGGGGCGACGCGCAGCGCGGGTCGCAGCGCGGAGGCGAAGCTGCGCAGCGGCGGCAGCGCGGTCTCGATCTCGGCGAGGGCCGGGCGTGCGGTGGTGAGCGTGCTGTCGAGCGCGCGCAGCGACTCGCCGATGTCGTCCTTCGAGGCCGCGAGCGCCGTCACCGTGCCGGCGAAGCCGGTGACGAGATCGGCGAGCTGCATGTCGCGCGAGGCGAGCGCGTCCGAGATCCGGGCCTGCGAACGGATGAACTTCGTGAGGTCGCCGGGCTTCTCGCCCCGGGCGGCCGCCGACACGATCGCGGTCCCCTTGAAGGCGCCCTCCCAGCTGCGGAATCCCTGGTTGACGGCCTCGGCGCCGCCCTCGTCGAACGCGGTCGCGAGGTTCTCGATGGTGTTCTGCAGGTCCGCGCGGCTGTCGCTCTGCAGCGCGCCGAGGACCTCGTCGAGCTGGACGGCGACGGAGGTCTGGCCGATCGGGATCGTGCCGTTGTCGGCGATCTCCCCGGTCGCCGGCGTCCCCGGCTTCACGTCGACGAAGAAGTTGCCCTCGAGGAACAGCCGCGGCCGGATCTTCATCGTCGCGTCCTGGTGGAGCGGTCGTCCCTCGTCCTTCACGCGGAGCGTGGCGACCGCCGTCCCGCCAGGACCCTGCTCGACCCCGGAGACACGCCCGACCTCGACCCCGGCGATCCGCACCGGCGAACCCGCCTTGAGCCCGGTCGCCTGCGCGAAGACGGCCTCGACCTCGTAGTGCGACTGGAACGGAACGCGGAACTTCGTGAAGCCCGCGTAGGTGAAGGCGACGGTGAAGATGATCGCGACGAGCCCCGCCGCGAACGGGCTCATGCCGCGCCTGTGGTTGCGTCTCATCGTCCCGGCCCCTCGACGAACGCGGGCGGTGAGGAGCTCTCGGTCGCGCCGGGCTGCACGCCCGGGGCCGGACCGATCTGCTGGCCGGGGACGAACGCCTCGTTGCCGGGCTCGCACTCGCCGCCGGCGCCCGTGTCGGCCACCGTGTTCGCGTGCAGCGTCGCCGAGGGCGTCGCGCTCTGGAGGATCTCGTCGTTGGCGAGGACGGGCGTGAAGCGGAACCAGGTGCCCATGGCGTCGCCCTCGCTGATGACCTGAGGCACGTTGCGACCCCAGAGCCCGAGGTAGTTGCACCGCGTCTGGAAGGGCGCGATCGTGCCGAGCGCGCTCGCGAGCGACGTGACGCTCGTCGTGAGATGTCGCAGGGCGACGGGGAGCGAGGCGCGGCGCGAGAGCGACTCGACCCGGGAGAGCGTCTCGCGGAGGTCGCGACCGAGGCGCGGCGCGCGACGCAGCACCGGCGTGGCGGCGTCGAGGCCGGCGGTGAGCCGGTTCGCGCTCGACTCGAGGATGTTGACGGCGGGCCGCGCGTCCTTCAGGAGCGCGGCGGTCTCGGCGAACAGCGGCCGCGCCTCGCGGAAGGCGGCCGCGGCGCTGCGCTGCGCGCCCGGGGCGACGACGAGCGTGCGGTCGATCGCGGCGTCCTCGGCGCCGAGCGCCTCGAA
>JBFIDS010000633.1:0-2177 GCA_041603715.1 Paraconexibacter sp.
GACCCGCCGGGCCCGAGGGACCTGCGGGACCAGCGGCGCCGGCAGCGCCCGTCGTCCCGCCGAGGCCCGTGGCGCCGGTCGATCCGGGCGTTCCCGCACCGGGGCGGATGCTCTTGTGCAGGTCGGTGGCGCGGACAGTCCCGTTGCGGATGTCGGCCGAGGACACCTGACCGTTCTTGATGTGCGACGAGCGGACGCTGTTCTTCGTGAGCTTCACGGCCGCGTAGGACGTGCCGCCGAGGGCGATGAACACGGCAGCCGTCGCCATGACGTTCGCGTACGTGACCGGGGGGATGCGCATCTGCGGAGGATCTCGCGGATCGGCCCCCGCCGCGTCTCGAATCGGTCTCGCGGTGCGATGGGCGCACCGTCCGGGAAACGACGCTCAGCTCGAGGCGACGAGCGCGCGGCGGACCTGCTGCATCGTCACGACGCCGCAGAGCCGGTCGTCGCCGTCGACGACCATGAGCGCCCCGAGGCGGCGAAGCGGCTCGCTCGCGAGCAGTGCCTCGAGCGGCTCGTCGCCGCGGATGCGGAACTCCGCCGGGTCCGTGTCGAGCACCTCGCCGACCGCGAGGGCGGGCGTGCCGGCCTCGACCGCGCCGTCGACGCGCTCACGCTCGATCACCCCGAGGTAGCGGCCCTCGGCGTCGGTGACCGGGAACCACGACCAGCCGTAGCGCAGGAACCACTCCTCCTGGGCGCGCAGCGCCGTCGCGTCGGCGGGCAGCGCGACGGGCTCGGGGTCCATGAGGTCGGCGACGGTGACGCCGTCGATGCGCTCGGCGAACTCGCTCGTGGCGACCGCGCCGCTCGCGGCCTGCCCGAGGAACCAGCCGAGGACCATGAGCCAGAGGCCGTTGATCGGGTCCACGGTGAAGGCGAGGACGAGCCCGCCGCCGATGAGGAGATAGGAGAAGGCCTGCCCGAGTCGTGCCGAGAACCGCGTGCCACGGTTCTTGTCGCCGGTGACCCTCCACGCGATCGCCCGGGCGATGCGCCCCCCGTCGAGGGGGAACGCGGGCACCATGTTGAAGACGAGGAGGAAGGCGTTGACGACGAACAGCCAGCTTGCGAGGGCGAGGGCGGGCGTCGTGGTGTCCGACGAGAAGCCGACGTTGTCGAAGAACTCGCCGCCGCGCGCGAGGCCGGCGGCGAGCGCGAGGCACAGCAGGCAGATGACGAGCGTCACCGCTGGGCCGGCGGCGGCGACGCGGAACTCCTCCTTGGGGCTCGCGCTGTCGCGGCTCAGCTTCGCGAGGCCGCCGAAGAACCACAGGTCGATGCCGAGGATGCCGATGCCGGACCGTCGCGCGACGAGCGCATGGCCGAGCTCGTGCAGGACGAGCGACCCGAAGAAGAAGAACGCCCCGACGACGGCGACGAGGTAGGCCTCGGTGTCCGACCCGCCCAGGACGTCGCCGAACCACCCCGAGAGGAAGTAGATCATCAGGAACAGGAACAGGAACCAGCTCGGGCTCGCCCCGATCCGGATCCCGAACAGACGTCCCAGCTGGACGGACGAGCCCATCACGCCGACATCGTCTCACGGCGCAGGAACGCGGTGAGCGCGGCCGCGTACTCGTCGGGGCGGTCCTCGACGACGAAGTGCCCGGCGTCGGCGATCACGTCCAGCTCGGCGTGCGGGATCTCGGCGGCGAGGCGGTGGGCGCCCGCCACCGGGGCGAACGGGTCCTCGGCCCCCCACAGGAGGAGGGTCGGCACGCCCAGCCCGGCGAGGCGGCCCTCGTAGGGCGCGAGCTCCTCGAAGTTCCCCGAGCGGTAGAGATCGAGCTGGGCGAGCCGGCCGTCCTCGCTGTCGAGCGCGCGGAAGTACTCGTCGATCGCGGCCTCGTCGATCCCGGTGGAGACGCTCCTCATCAACGCGCCGAACGAGGAGCGGTCCTGCTGGGCCATGAGCTCCTCCCCGGTGCCGGGCGTCCGCATCGCCTCGGCCATCCCGTGCCACTTCCCGTCCGGGAAGAAACCGGTGTCGCTGATGACGAGCGCGCTCACCGCATCCGGGTGCTCGACCGCCCAGCGCAGGCCGATGAGCCCGCCCCAGTCGTGGACGACGAGCGCGACGCGGTCGAGGCCGAGCGCCGCGCGGAAGCCCTCGAGCGCCTTGACGTGGACGGCCCACGTCGCCGGGCGCACCCGCGGGGAGTCCCCGTACC
>JBFIDS010000634.1:0-2173 GCA_041603715.1 Paraconexibacter sp.
CCGACGAGCTGAAGAACCTCAACGACCGCATCGCCGCACTCGAGGCGAAGGTCGCCGAGCTGTCCGCGCCGAAGCCGGCGACCCGGCGCGCGCCCGCTCGGCGGGCGACGGCGTCGAAGACGACGCCCGCGGCGCGCAAGCCCGCGGCGAAGAAGCCGGCCGCGCGCAAGCCGGCGGCGAAGAAGCCTGCGGCGCCCCGGAGCAAGCCCGCGAGCGGCGGGACGACCTCCCGGTCGCGGCCCGCCTCGGGGTCGTAGCGCGCCGGGTCGCGCCCGGCGGGCCAGCGGCCGGCACGGAGCCGCGATGCGCTCCGCGTCGCGGCAGGGGGACCCGATGACGAGGAGTGAGCCGATGCCCACCAGCTTCACGTCCACCGCCGAGTTCCGCGCGGTCATGGACCGCGTGTTCGCGCTCATGAGCGAGGACCCCGAGATGGGTCCCAGGCTGCGGGAGGCCGATGTCCCGCAGCGCTTCGAGTTCGACGACGTGGGCCTCGTCGTCAACGTCCGCGCCGGGAGGGACGGCGAGGCGGACCATCTGAGCTGGACGTGGTCCGACGACGTCGATTGGGAGCCCCGCGTCCGGATGACGATGTCCGCGATGACGGCGGTGCGCTACTTCCAGGGTCGCGAGAACATGGCGATGGCGATCGCCCGCAGGCGGATCCGCACGAGCGGGGACGTGAAGGCCGCGCTCGCGCTCGTCCCGATCACGAAACCGATTCACGCTCTCTTCCGCGACGTCGTCGCCGCCGAGTACCCCCACCTCGAGGCGTGATCGCGGTCCCGGCAGCCCGACGATGCCCGAATCCCCGACCCTGACGCTCGCCGAGGTCTCGCGCCGCACCGGCGTCTCGACGCAGACGCTCAAGCGCTGGCGCGACTCCGGGGTCCTCCCCGGGGCGGAGGACGGCTGGACCGAGTCCGTCCTCGCCCACGTCCGGCTCGTCGCCCGGCTGCGCGAGCGCGGTCACACGCTCGCCCACATCCGTGCCGCGACCGACCGGGGCCGGCTCGCGTTCGGGTACGTCGAGGGCCTGCTGCCGGCCCCGTCCTCGGACCACACGCTCGAGGAGGCGGCGGCCGAGACCGGGCTGGAACCCGCGCTCATCGAGCGGATCTACTCGAGCATCGGCTTCAACGCCCATGCGTTGCGGCGCATCAGCGACGACGACCTGCAGTTCCTGCGCTACTGCGCTGCGACCCTGTCGAGCGGCTATCCGCTCGTCGCGTTCCTCCAGATGTGCCGCGTCTACGGGCAGGCGCTCGCGACGATCGCCGACGCCGAGGTGCGCCTGTTCCACCTCTACGTGCACGAGCCGCTCATGCGCGACGGGCTCCCGGGCGTCGAGATCGCCCAGGAGATGGAGGGGCTCGCCCGCGACATCATCCCGCTCGCCTCGCCGATCATGGACCACGTCCACCAGCGGTTCCTCCAGCACTTCGTCGAGCAGGACGTCATCGGGCACATGGAGGTCGATCTCGACGGGTCCGACCAGCTCGACCTCGGTCGCCTGCGTGTCGCGATCGCCTTCGCCGACCTCGCCGGCTACACCCGCCTCACCGAGGAGGAGGGGGAGGAGGAAGCCGTCGGCGCGGTCGAGCGCTTCGTGGAGAACGTCGAGCACACGCTCCCCGACGACGCCCGCGTCATCAAGACGATCGGTGACGAGGTGATGATCGTCGGCAGCGATCCGTCGTCCCTCACGGACTGGGCGGTCGGCTTCCAGACGCTCATCGCCGAACGACCGCTCCCGCGGATCGGGATCCACTACGGCGAGACGCTGTACCGCGACGGCGACTACTACGGCCGAGAGGTGAACCTCGCCGCCCGCGTCGCGGCACGGTCGGCCGGCGGGGAGGTCGTCGTGACGCGCCCCGTCATCGACCAGGCGGGCTCGCACCTCGAGTTCGAGCTGATCGGCGAGGTGCGCCTCAAGGGCTTCAGCGACCCCACCGAGCTGTTCCTCGCCCGCCTCGCCGACGAGGAGTAGGCGATCGCCGGATACCCTCGGTGGATGCCCGACGGTCCCGTGGAGCGCGTCCGTGCCCGCGTCCGGGACGGAGGCCTCGTGGCCCCGGGCACGCCGGTCGTCGTGCTCCTCAGCGGCGGTCGTGACTCCGTGTGCCTGCTCGACGCGCTCGTCGCGGTGCGGGGCGCCGGCGCGGTGAGG
>JBFIDS010000635.1:0-2159 GCA_041603715.1 Paraconexibacter sp.
CGGGATGGTCCCGGCGGGGCCCGGGACGTCGATCCACGCGCCGTCACCGTCGAAGTCGGCGGGGTCGACGCGCGCACCTGCCCGCCGCGCGGTCTCCACCGCGAGCGTCGGGACCCCGAGCTCGGTGAGGGGGAGCCGCCGCACGACCCCGCCGCGCGCGGCCCTCGGCGGGAAGTTCGCGCTCGCGGCGACGGTGCGGGCGAACGCGCGGTTCTCCGCGCCTCCGAGGGCGTCGCTGCGACCGTCGGCGTCGATCCGCGTCGTCGCGAGCACGACGGTCCCCGCGGCGCGCAGCGCCTCGAGGAGGGCGTTGTCGTCCTCGACGGAGGTCTGTCCGGTGAACTCGACGTCGAGGGCGACGACCCGAGCGCCCGCGGCCGCGAGGCGCGTGATCACGCGCGCGTGGTGCCGTCGGCGGATCGGCAGCGGCTCGTCGATCGTCTCGATCGAGCGGTCGTCGAGCCCGACGAGGACGACGTCGTCGGGGGGCGGCTGGGAGCCGCGGACGTCGAAGCGCGCGTCGACCGTCGCGAGCTCGGCGGTGCGCAGGACATCGGTCGCGTGTGCGCCGAGCGCCATCCCCGCCGAGAGCACGCCGACGAGGAGGAGGAGCGCCGGGCGTCGTCGCTGCCGTCCACGGGACATCGCGCCCACCCTACGGTCCGCCGAGGCCTCTGTCGCGCGCGTGACACTGGACGTGCCGTCCCGACGACCATCTTCACGGTCCACCGCAGCTACGGTCCGCGGTGAGGTGTTCTCCATGCACATGCCCCCGCCGCTTCCATCGCCCGCCCGCCGGCCCGCTCTCGTCCTCGCTCTCGCGGGCGTCGCGGGCGCGTTCGGGATGGTCCCCGCGGCCGCCGACGCCCAGTTCCCTCCGCCGGCCACCGACGGCGCCATCGTCACCGCGGCGGGGACGACGAGCGGCTTCAGCGGCGACGGGGGGCCCGCGACCCAGGCGCAGCTCACGGCTCCCTCCGACGTCGCCGTCCTCGCCGACGGAAGCATCGCGATCGCCGACACCGGCAACGATCGGATCCGCCGGATCACGTCGTCGGGCAACCTCGTCACCGCGGCCGGCTCGTCCTCGGGCACGACCGCCGAGGGCGCGCAGGCCACGCAGGCCGAGCTCGCCGCTCCGCGCGGCGTCACGGCGCTTCCCGGCGGTGGGTTCCTCGTGGTCGACACCATGTACCACCGCGTCCGCCGCGTCGGGCCCGACGGCGTCATCTTCACGGTCGCCGGCAGCAGCGTCCGCGGGCCGCACGGGGATGGTGGCCCGGCGCTCGCCGCCCAGCTCGACACGCCGTCCTCGGTCGCGCTCATGCCCGACGGCGGGTTCCTCATCGCCGACACCGGCAACCACCGCATCCGCCGCGTCCTGCCCGACGGGCGCATCACGACGATCGCCGGCGGCGCTGTCGCGGGATTCGTCGGGGACGGGGGGCCGGCCGGCCAGTCGCTGCTCTCGTCGCCGCGCGACGTCGCCGTCGCCACCGACGGCGCGATCGTGATCGTCGACAGCGGGAACGCGCGGCTGCGGCGGTTCCTGGAAATTCTGGATGAAAATAACTATCCGGTTGAACCAAACAATCCGGGGAAAATAGTCGTTACTGACCTAACCAATTTTGCTATGCCGATCATAAGGTACGAAATCGGAGATATCGGCGTTCCGATTGACACCCATGGCGATCAGCCGCCAAGCAAATTAAAATTGCTTGGAAGAACTCAAGAATGTCTGATCACACGAAACAATCGATTGGTAACCACCAGGGATCTGCAAAATACCTTTCTCGGCCGCGATCAAATAATTAATTTCAAGCTGGAAGTATTATCCAATGACTTATATAGAGCCAGTGTCGTATGTACCGACACATTTGACGACAAGACTTTAGCTGAAGACCTGGCCGAATTGCTCGAAGTTTCGAAGCCGCCCGCTATCAAGAAAATATCCTTCATCACGCCTGAATCAAGCGGCAAGTATGTATCAATCAAAACTATGCACAACGTGAGTTCCTATGCAAGACGAACTGTTTAATCAAAATTCGTTCGATACCATCGATGTAGCCGCCAACTTTCCAATGCTGAAACGGCTATCACCATGTGGGGAGCCTCTAATCTATCTAGATAGCGCAGCGACTGCCCTGAAACCCCAGTGC
>JBFIDS010000636.1:0-2157 GCA_041603715.1 Paraconexibacter sp.
CGGCCGCGCACGATGTAGCGGTCCGAGGTCTTGTTCTTCTTACGGGTGCGGTACCCGAGCGTGGGGACGCCCCACGGGGTCACGGGGTGACGGCCGGGCGTGGTGGAGCCCTCGCCGCCGCCGTGCGGGTGGTCGACCGGGTTCATGGCGGTGCCTCGCGTCTGCGGGCGGACCCCGAGGTGACGCTTGCGGCCGGCCTTGCCGATCTTGACGTTCTGGTGGTCGCTGTTGCCGATGACGCCGACCGTCGCGCGGCACTCGTCGCGGACGAGGCGCATCTCCCCGGAGGGCAGCCGCAGCGTCGCCATCCCGTTCTCCTTCGCCATGAGCTGGATCGAGGTCCCGGCGGAGCGGCCCATCTGGCCGCCGCGTCCCGGCTCGAGCTCGACGTTGTGGACGACGGTACCCGTGGGCATGTTCGCCAGCGGGAGGCAGTTGCCGACGGAGATGTCCGCGTCGGGACCGGAGACGACCGTCGCCCCGACCTGGAGGCGGGCCGGCGCGAGGATGTAGGCCTTCACGCCGTCGACGTAGTGGAGGAGCGCGATGTAGGCGGTCCGGTTCGGGTCGTACTCGATCGCGGCGACCTTGGCGGGGATCCCGTCACGGCGGCGCTTGAAGTCGATCTTGCGGTAGAGGCGCTTGGCCCCGCCGCCGCGATGACGCGCGGTCTTGCGCCCGCGGGCGTTGCGGCCACCGGACTTCTTGAGGCCCTCGACGAGGGTCTTCTCGGGCTCGGTCTTCGTGATCTCCGAGAAGTCCGGGTACGTCACGAAGCGACGCCCGGGGCTCGTCGGCTTGGGCTTGCGGATCGCCATGCTCTAGCTCACCCCTCGAGGCCCTGGAGGCCTTGGAAGATGGGGATGGAGTCCCCGGGTCGCACCTGCACGATCGCCTTCTTCCACTCCCGCGTCCGACCGGCGGTGACGCCGCGGCGCTTGGGCTTGGACTTCACGCTCATCGTGCGGACCTCGACGACCTTGACGTCGAAGAGGGCCTCGATGGCCTGACGGATCTGCGTCTTGTGCGCGTCCGGATGGACACGGAAGGTGTACTTGTCGGCGGTCGCGAGCACGTAGCTCTTCTCGCTGACGACGGGACGGATGATGACCTGGCTCGGGTCCATGGTCAGGCCTCCTCGGACGACTCGGTGGTGGCCGCGACCGGCGCGCCCTTGGCCCGCGCGGTGAGCTCCTCGATGGCCGCCTCCGTCGTGAGCAGCGACTGCGCCCCGATGAGGTCGGCGACGCCGGTGGCGCTCGCCGTGAGCACCGAGACGCGCGTGAGGTTGCGGAAGGAGCGACCGGCCTGCACTTCGGCGTCGGTGAGGACGATCAGCACGGACTTGCCGGCCTTCTCGACCCCGACCCAGTCGGCGATGAGCTTCGCTGCGGCCTTCGTCGAGGGCGCATCGAACGCACCCGTCTCGAAGGCGGCGATCGACGCCCGCTCCGCGTGCACGGAGAGCGCGCTGCGCAGGGCCGCCCGCTTCTCCTTGCGGTTGATCTTGAAGGTGTAATGGCGCGGCGAGGGACCGAACGTGGTGCCACCGCCGGTCCAGATCGGGCTCCGGCTGGAGCCGGCACGGGCGCGGCCCGTGCCCTTCTGGCGCCACGGCTTCGCCCCGCCGCCGCGGACCTTGCCGCGGGTCTTCGTCGACGCGGTGCCGCGGCGCTTCGCGTTGAGCTCCGCCCGGACCGACTCGTGGACGAGCGGGCCGTTGAAGGCCGCGCCGAACACGGCGTCGTCGAGCGTCACCTTGCGGGAAGTGCCGAGAACGGGAGCCTCAGGCATCGGTACGTACCTCCACCACGCCGTTGCGCGGACCCGGGACCGACCCGCGCACGAGCAGCAGGTTCTGGTCGGAATCGATCTGGACGATCTCCAGGCCCTTCTGGGTCACGCGCTTGTTCCCCATCTGACCGGGACCGCGGATGCCCTTCATGACGCGTGCGGGCCACGCCGACGCGCCGATCGAGCCGGGGGCGCGCACGTTGTGCGAGCCGTGCGACTTCGGGCCGCTCTTGAACCCGTGGCGCTTGATGGTGCCCTGGAAGCCCTTGCCCTTGGAGGTGCCGGAGACCTTGACGCTCTGGCCGACCTCGAAGACCTCGACCGTCACGGTCTCGCCGACCTGCAGCTCGGCGGCCTCGTCGC
>JBFIDS010000637.1:0-2155 GCA_041603715.1 Paraconexibacter sp.
AGGCACGCTTCGTCGCGCGTGGAGCCGGCGCGACGCTCTCCCTCGGAGACCGTGCGCTCACCTTCGACACGTCCGGTGCCGGGGGCCGGTCCAGTCGCGTGCGGCTCGGCCTCCCCGGCGCCCGTCCCGGGCTGGCCGCGCGTGCCGATCGCCGCCTGCCGGGCGTCGTGAACGACTTCCGCGGCCGCGACCGGTCGCGCTGGCGCGTCGGCGTCCCCACCTTCGGGCGGGTGCGCTACGACCGCGTCTGGCCCGGCGTCGACCTCGTCGTCCACTCAGACCGCGGTGCGCTCGAGTACGACTTCGTCGTCGCGCCCGGCACCGACCCTCGGACCGCGCGTGTGCGCCTCGACGGCGGCAAGAAGCCCCGAATCTCCGACGACGGAGCGCTCGTCATCGAAACGGCCGCCGGGCGCCTCACCCAGCGTCGTCCGCACGTCTTCCAGCAGGTCGATGGCGAGAAGGTCCGGGTCCCCGGTCGGTTCGTCCTCGACGGTCGCGACGTGTCGTTCGCCGTCGGCGACTACGACCGCACGCGGCCGCTCGTCATCGACCCGGTGATCCTCTACTCGACGTTCAACGGGGGAACCGCGGCCGACGAGGGTCGCGCCGTCGCGGTCGACGGTGCGGGGAACGCCATCGTCGTCGGATCGACGGTCTCGAGCGACCTCCCGACCGTCGCGCCGCAGGCAGCCGATGGCGATCAGATCAACCGCGGCAACAACACCACCGAGGTGGACGCGTTCGTCACCAAGCTGAGCGCGGACGGCACGACCCGGCTCTTCTCCACCTATCTCGGTGGCGAAGCCGACGACTTCGGGTTCGCCGCGGCAGTGCTCGACAACGGCAGGATCGCCGTCGGGGGGCAGACGACATCGACCGAATTCCCGGTCGGGGGTGGCCCGCACAAGTCGACGCTGAGCGGTGCGAGCGACGGTTTCATCGCGATCCTCGAGTCCGACGGGGCCTTCTCGGCGTCGACGTACTTCGGCGGGACGGGCGCCGACGACGTCCAGGCTCTCGCGCCTGCGGCCGGAGGGAGGGTCGCCGTCGCCGGCACGACGACGTCGAACGATCTCCTCACGACGCCCGCGGCGACCCCGCAGGACACGTACGGCGGCGGGGCGGCCGACGCCTACGTCGCGCGGTTCATCGGCGCCTCGATCGTCGAGTTCTCGAGCTATCACGGTGGCTCGGGCACCGACACCGGGGCCGGTATCGCGGTCGGCGCCGACGGGGGGATGTACCTCACCGGCGCGACGCAGTCCGCGAACCTCCCGACCGTCGATCCTGCGCAGCCCGCGCTCGCCGGCGCACAGGACGCGTACGTCGCGCGCTTCAAGCAGTTCCTCACACTGCCCGAGGAGCCCAAGGTCTTCACCCGCGCATGGTCGACCTTCCACGGTGGGGCAGCAGCCGAGCTCGGTCGCAGCGTCGCGATCGACAAGGACGGCGACGTCGTCCTCGCGGGGCGCACGACGTCGACCGACCTGCCGCTCGCCGGTGCGTTCGACACGACCCGGGGCGGCGCGCAGGATCTCCTCGTCGCCAGGTTCGACGCGGACACCGGTGCCCGTCAGGCGTCCACGTACCTCGGGTCCCCCGGGAGCGATGAGCCCGCGGGGCTCGCCGTCGCCCCCGGCTCTGGACGGGTCTGGGTCGGAGCGACCGAGACCGACGGCGGGGATCGCGACATCGTCGTGCACCGTCTCGCCCCCGACCTCTCGGTCCTCCTCGACACGACCCGTGTCGAGGCGAACCCCGGGGACGTCGCCGACGAGGACCTCGTCGCCGTCGCCGCAGGCCCCGCCGGGGACGCATTCCTCACAGGTCGTACGACCGCCGCGGGCTTCCCTACCCTGTCCGCGGCCCAACCGGCGATCGCCGGCGCGGCCGACGCGTTCGTCACCCGGCTGTCCGACGACGAGCCGGTCCCGCCCGACACCGTCATCACCTCCGGCCCGTCCGGCGAGGTCGTTCAGGGCCCGGTCACGTTCGCCTTCCAGGCGAGCGTCGACGTCCCGGGCCTCACGTTCGAGTGCGCGGTCAACGACGCGGCCTTCGAGCCGTGCGCGTCGCCGAAGACGTACCCGAACCTCGCGCTCGGCGGCCACGTCTTCCGCGTGCGAGCACGGACCGCGGGCGCGTTCGTCGA
>JBFIDS010000638.1:0-2155 GCA_041603715.1 Paraconexibacter sp.
CGCGGATCGCGACCCGGGCGCGTGCACCCGCCGCGCCCTCGCAGTTCCCGCCCACCCGCTCGGTGAGCTCGACCTCCACGATGACGAACCCGTCGCGGAACCCGAAGTCCGTCGCCCGTGACCCGCACGGGAGCGACGCGTTGAAGCCGACGCGTTCGCGCTCACCGCGCAGGGTGATCACCGGGGTGCCGTTCTGGATGCGGGACGGCTCGGCGAAGTAGCCGGCGGCCCTTCGGACGTCCCCTTCGCGCAGCGCCCGTGCCCACGCGTTGATGATGCGACGGTCGGTGGCGGGGGCCTCCGCGCCCGGTTCCCCCTGCGTCGGAACGCCCGGCGGCAGACCCGGGACCCCTCCGCGCGGCACGGTCTGCGTCTCGGCGGGCGTGTCCTCCTGCGGCGGGCGGTCGGTCTGACCGACGGTCGTGTCCTTCCCGCAGGCGGCGAGAACACCGGCGCTGAGGACGAGGGCGAGCGGGGCGACGAGCGGCTTGGCGCGGATCACGGGCGCGATCATCGCAGGACGCCCCGCACCGTCCGCCGTGGTTGGCGCGGTAGCGTGCCCGCCCATGTCGTGGGAGCCGGAGCTGGAGGAGCTGCGCCGCCGCGAGGCGCTCGCGCGCCGCATGGGCGGCGAGGAGAGGGTCGCGCGCCAGCACGCCAGCGGCCGCGCGACCGTCCGCGAGCGCATCACGGCGCTGCTCGACGCGGGGACCTTCCACGAGACCGGCGCGCTGGCCGGCGTCGGCCACTACGCCCCGGACGGCGCGCTCGACGACATGACGCCGGCGAACATGGTGATCGGCCGCGGCCGCATCGACGGGCGGCGCGTCGTCGTGCAGGGCGACGACTTCACCGTGCGCGGCGGGGCCGCCGACGCCGCGATCTGGCGCAAGATGGTCTACGCCGAGCAGATGGCCGGCGAGCTGCGCACGCCGCTCTTGCGGCTCGTCGACGGCACGGGTGGCGGCGGGAGCGTCAAGTCGCTCGAGGACATGGGCCACACTTACGTCCCCCAGGTCCCCGGCTGGGAGCACGTCGTGCAGAACCTCGCGCGGGTGCCCGTCGCCGCGGCGGCACTCGGCCCGAGCGCCGGCCTCGGTGCCGCGCGGGTCGTCACGTCGCACTTCAGCGTCATCGTCCGCGGCACGGCCCAGATGTTCGTCGCCGGGCCGCCGGTCGTCGCGATGGCGGGCATGGGCGAGAGCCCCGACAAGGAGCAGCTCGGCGGCGCGCGGGTCCAGACGTCGGTCGGAGCCGTCGACAACGAGGCCGCCGGCGAGGAGGACGCCCTCGCGCAGCTGCGGACGTTCCTCTCCTACCTGCCGGAGAACGTGTGGTCGGCCCCACCGGTGGTGGCGACGACCGACCCCGACGACCGGCGCGAGGACGAACTGCTCTCGATCGTCCCGAGGGAGTCACGCCAGCCCTACGACATGCGCCGGCTGCTGGACCTCGTCGTCGACCGCGGGTCGCGCTTCGAGATGGGACGACGGTACGGGCGGCCCCTCATCACCTGCTTCGCGCGCCTGGCCGGTCGGCCCGTCGGCATTCTCGCGAGCGACCCGAAGGTCTACGGCGGTGGCCTCACCGGGGACGCTTCGGACAAGATGGCCCGCTTCATCGACCTGTGCGACCAGTTCCACCTGCCGATCTGCAACCTCGTCGACCAGCCCGGCTTCGTCATCGGCACGACGGCCGAGAAGGCGAACACGATGCGCCGCGGGGCGCGGGCCTACGTCGCGGTGTACCAGGCGACGGTGCCGTGGGTCACCGTGCTCGTGCGCAAGTGCTACGGCATCGCGGGAAGCGCCGCGGGCGACGCGTCGCGGCTGAACCTCCGCTACGCGTGGCCGTCCGGGGATTGGGGCTCGCTCCCCATCGCGGGCGGGCTCGAGGCCGCGTACCGGCGGGAGCTGGACGCGGCCGACGACGGTGCCGGTGGACGTGAGGCCCGGCGGGCCGAGATCCAGGCGCGCCTCGACTCCGTCACCTCGCCGTTCCGCACGGCCGAGCGCTTCGTCGTCGAGGAGATCATCGACCCGCGCGCGACGCGGCCGCTCCTGTGCGACTGGGCGCGCCGCGCCCACGAGCTCGTCGCCCACGATCTCGCGGCGGGGCCGAAGGCGCGGGGTCCGCGCCCCTAGGGGCGGCGCCC
>JBFIDS010000639.1:0-2154 GCA_041603715.1 Paraconexibacter sp.
ATGACGCCACCGACGGTGACGACGGCGGCGAGCGCCCCGGTGATCGCGGCCCGCGTCGTGACGAGCGCCGGCCGGCGGTCGAGCGCGGCGAAGAGGAACGCCCCGCCGCAGGCGGCGGCGAT
The DNA here is from genome assembly GCA_041603715.1 of Paraconexibacter sp. Taxonomy (GTDB): domain Bacteria; phylum Actinomycetota; class Thermoleophilia; order Solirubrobacterales; family Solirubrobacteraceae; genus Paraconexibacter. Next base: position 123 of record JBFIDS010000639.1, read on the forward strand.
CGCGACCGGCACGGAGAAGGCCATCGCCTCGGGCAGGATGTGCGACGGCCAAGGCAGCGGCGTCCACGCGTGGGACCAGGCGTACTCGGCGAGCGTGCCGAGCGTCGCGATGAGGGCGCCGCACACGACGGCGAAGCGGTACGGCCGATCGCGGGCGGGCACGAGGAGCGCCACCCCCTCCACGATGAGCGCGGCGGCGAGGTAGAGGTGGAACGTCGAGGTGACCTCGCCGAAGACGGGGTCGACGAGGACCGTGCCGACCGCGCGGATGACGATGAACCAGAGCGCCGAGAGCAGCGCCGCGCCCGGGCCCGCGAGCGCGCGGACGGCGACGAGGCAGAACGCGGTGATGCCCGCGATCAGGACCGGGTGGAACAAGAGACGGAACTGCGGCACGCCGTAGTCGAACTCGCCGAGGTAGATCGACAGCGCGGCGAGGAGGCCGCCGCCGAGCGTCGCGTAGTAGAGGCGCTGCTTGACGTTCTCCGCGCGCTTGGGCAGTCGCACGTAGGGCTTGATCGCCTCCCCGCGGGCGGCGCGCTCACGGGCGCCGATCACGCCCTCACGGAACAGGATCACGAGGCCGACGACGCCGATCGCGACGCCGCTGAGCATCTGGAGGTGGGTGGTCCCCCACAGCGAGACGTCCTGGCCGAAGAGGCGGTGGGAGACGTCGTCGAGCGGAAAGCCGCTCAGCGCGACGGCGCTGCAGGCCATGACGAGCAGACCGCCGACGGGCACGTGCCAGTCGGGCCCGATCCTCACGGACGACGGGCCAGGGCGCTCGCCGCGCTTCGGGAGCACGAGCGCGAGCCAGCCCGCGGCGAAGATCCCGAACAGCCCGATGAGGATGAAGTAGTGCGACGGGTTCGCGAGAGGACCGGCGTCGCGGCCGTCGTCGATGTGGAGCGACTCGTCCCAGGCGAGCCCCCAGAGAGCCGAGAGGAGCGTGGGGACCGCGACGGCGAGCGGCAGAGCGGCCCAGCCGGGCAGGCCGATGGCGCGCTCCGCGACCCCCGCGAGCCGCCCGAGGATCGTGATGCGACCCGAGCGGTGGCCGAGCCCCAGCACGAGGAGCGCCGCCGTGAGGACGGTCGCCGCGCCGGTTGCGATGACGATCTGAACGGTCTCGGCGCCGCCCGCGGAGGGAGCATCCGCAGCGAGGGGGAGGAACTCCGCGAGGGACATGGCGGCGACCTTCCTACAGGAGCGTAGGAATGTCAAGCGCGGCGAGACGGTGGGGACCGTGCGACCGCGTGCATCACATGGGTGCATGGGGTCGCACGGTCATCCGGGCCGGACCGCGTGCGAGGATGCGCGCATGGCCGCACGCGTCCGTCGTCCCTACGCCCCGCGGATGGCCGTCGAGGAACGACGCGAGCAGCTGCTCGACGCCGCGCTCGACATCATCGTCCGCGACGGCTGGGCCGCGCTGACGATGGAGGGCCTCGCTCGCGAGATCGGCGTGACGCGACCGGTCGTCTACGGCGCGTTCCCCGACCTCTCGGCCGTCCTCGCCGCGCTCTTCCGTCGCCAGGAGGTCCGGGCCCGCACCGTCGTCGACTCCGCGCTCCCGACCCGGGAGGACCTCGACGACCCCGACAACGCGCTCGTCTCCGCGGTGACCCGGTTCGTCGAGGCGGTCGCCGAGGACCCGCGGGCGTGGCGGCTCGTGCTGCTGCCGCCCGACGGCACTCCGCCGACCGTCCGCCACTTCGTCGAGCGCAACCGTCAGCAGTACGCCGACCGCATCACCGAGCTCGTCGCGTGGGGCCTGGAGAACCGCGGCGGCCCGAGCGGCCTCGACGTGGAGCTTGCGGCACGCTCGATCCTCGCGATCGGCGAGGAGGCCGGCCGGCTCCTTCTCGTCGACCCCGAGACCTACAGCCCGGCGCGCCTGGAGGCGTTCGTGCGCACGATCATCGGGGCGCTCGCGCGCGAGTAGGCGACGTGGTCAGCCCGCCGTCGGGATCTCGCCGACGTGGGGCCCGCTGCGGGGCCGCGCGGCCAGGAAGGCGGCGGCGAGCGCCGC
>JBFIDS010000640.1:0-2154 GCA_041603715.1 Paraconexibacter sp.
CGCGCCGAGGTGCCCGTCTACACGGTCGCGCTCGGCACGCAGGCCGGCACGATCACGGGCGCCGACGGCGTCACCCGCGACGTCCCGCCGGACGTCGCGACGCTGCGCGCGATCGCGGAGCGGACCGGCGGCGAGGCGTTCTCCGCCGACGACGCCGACGAGCTCACCGCGGTCTACGAGCGCCTCGGCTCGCAGCTCGCGACGGAGGACGAGGAGGTCGAGGTGACGAACGCGTTCGCCGGCGGCGCGCTCCTGCTCGTCCTCGTCGCCGCGTTGAGCTCGATCCGCTGGTTCGGCCGCCCGGTCTGAGCGGGGACGGCTCGCCCCCGCCGCGGCACCCGGAGAGCGCCCCGTCGACGCCGTCCGTTCGGCCGCACATACCGCGGTCGGACGGACGCCGTCGCCCTCGCGCGCGGGACGCCGTCCGTTTCACCGCACATACCGCGGTCGCACGGACGCCGTCGCCCTCGCGCGCGGGACGCCGTCCGTTTCACCGCACATACCGCGGTCGCACGGACGCCGTCGGCGAGATCGCATGCCCGCCCGGCATTCTCGCCACGCCGTCTCCCGTGCGAGGCGACTCACATCCGATCCCCAGCGTGTCGTTATCCCGACCTGACGGGTCGACCGCCACCCTGGGGACATGGACTCCCCCGCGCCCGAGCCGCTCCTCCCCGTCGACCCCGACCCGACCCCCGAGGAGGACGTCGGCGCCGCGGCCCGCCGCGCCCTCCAGGAGGCGCTCTGGGAGTGCAAGCGCGTCGTCGTCGGCCAGGACGCGATGCTCGAGCGCGTCATCGTCGCGCTCCTGACGCGCGGTCACGTCCTGCTCGAGGGGGTGCCGGGGCTCGCGAAGACGCTCACGGTCCGCACGCTCGCCGACGTGCTCGGCGGCGAGTACAGCCGCGTGCAGTTCACCCCCGACCTCGTGCCCGCCGACCTCGTCGGCACGCGGATCTGGCAGCCGAACCGCAGTGAGTTCCGCACCGAGCTCGGGCCGGTGTTCGCGAACCTCGTTCTCGCCGACGAGATCAACCGTGCCCCCGCGAAGGTCCAATCGGCGCTGCTCGAGGTGATGCAGGAGAAGCAGGTGACGATCGGCGGCACGGCCTACCCAGTGCCGAGCCCGTTCATCGTGCTCGCGACGCAGAACCCGATCGAGTCCGAGGGGACTTACCCGCTCCCCGAGGCGCAGGTCGATCGCTTCCTCTTCAAGGTGAACGTCGACTACCCGGCGATGGAGGACGAGGTCGCCGTCGCGCGCGGGCTCGCCGGCGCCGACCGTCGCGCGCGGCGGGTCCTGCAGCCGGAGGACCTGCTGCGCTTCCGCGGCGCCGCCAAGGAGGTCCACGTCGACCGGCTCGTCGCGACGTACGCGGTGCGCCTCGTCTCCGCCACGCGTGATCCCGCCGCCCACGGGCTCGGCGACCTCGCGCCGCACATCGAGTTCGGTGCGAGCCCGCGCGCATCGATCGGCCTCGTGGAGGCCGGGCGGTCGCTCGCGCTCCTGCGCGGTCGCACGCACGTCACCCCCTCGGACGTCCACGACCTCGCCCGGGACGTGCTGCGCCATCGCGTCGTCCTCAGCTACGACGCCCTCGCCGACGGCGTGGCGGTCGACGACCTCCTCGACCGGCTCATCGAGGCCGTCCTGCCCGAGGGCCGGGCACCGCTCGCGCAGGCGGCCTGACGTGACCCGCGACAGGCTCGTCGTCCCCCCGGGCCGCCAGGGCCCGGGCGAGCTGCCCACGGACGCCGTCGCGCGGATCGACGTCGGGCTGCGCCGCCGCGCCGGCGGCGTCCTGCCCGGCGACCATCTCGCCGCCGGCGCCCAGGCGGGCACGGAGCTCGCGCGGCTGCGGCCCTACGAGGCGGGGGACGACGTCCGCCAGCTCGACCCGTCGGCCTCCGCCCGGACGGGTGTGCCGCACGTCCGCCTGCAGGTCCCCGAGCGGGCGATCACGACCTGGCTCGTGCTCGACGTCTCGCCGTCAATGGCGTTCGGGACCGCCCGGCGGCTGAAGTCCGACGTCACCGAGGGGGTCGCCGAGGTGATCGGACGACTCGCCGTCCGGCGCGGTGGGCGGGTCGCCGTCGTCACGGCGGGCGAGGCCCGGCCGCGCCTGCTGCCGCCGCGCGGCGGTCGCGAGGCGC
>JBFIDS010000641.1:0-2147 GCA_041603715.1 Paraconexibacter sp.
CGGGCCGAAGCTCCGCCTCGCGGTCGTCTGGCGCCCTGAGCTCCAGGAGGAGTTCCTCGCCCTCCCCGGTGCAGACGTGACGACGGGGACGCTCCCGGCGGACCCCTACCTCGGTGAGGTGCTCGACGCCTTCCTGTCGCGTCACGGCATCGCGATCTCGGCGGCGGCGGTCGCGACGGTCGAGGAGCTGCGGACGGCGCACGCCGACGCGCGGGACGCGGTCGAGCGCAGCGTCGCCCAGGACGCCCCGCCGCTGGACCCCGCTCCGCGGCTCGGCGGCACCCTGCGCCCCTTCCAGGTCGCGGGCGTGCGCTACCTCCTCGACCATCGGCGGGCCTTCCTCGCCGACGAGCAGGGCCTCGGCAAGACCGTCCAGGCCCTCGCCGCGCTCGAGGCCGACGACGCGTTCCCCGCCGTCGTGGTGTGTCCGGCGAGCCTCAAGCTCACGTGGGCGCGCGAAACGGGCATCTGGCTCGGGCACCGCTCGCTGCAGGTCCTCGAGGGGCGCAGCGGCGCCGTCGTCCCCACCGACATCACGATCGTCAACTACGACGTCGTCGACGCGCACGCCGAGTCGCTCGTGCGCCTGCGTCCCCGCGCCCTCGTGCTCGACGAGTGCCACTACGTGAAGAACCCGAGGGCCAAGCGCACCCGCGCCGTGCGCCGGGTCGCGGAGGCGCTGCCGAAGAACGCGCTGCGACTCGGGCTCTCGGGCACGCCCGTGCTCAACCACCCCGACGAGCTCATCAGCCAGCTCCGGGTGCTCGGCCGCCTCAACGAGTTCGGCTCGGGGGCCCGCTTCCACCGCCTGTTCGAGGGGACGGCACGGGAGGAGCGCCTCCACTGGCACCTGCGCCGCCACTGCTTCGTCCGTCGCCTCAAGCGCGACGTGCTGCCCCAGCTGCCCGAGAAGGAGCGGGTGGTCGTCCCCGTCGAGCTCGCGAACCGCGCCGAGTACGCGCGGGCGGAGGAGGACGTCATCGCGTGGCTGCGCGAGCAGCCCCTCGACCTCTCCGAACTCGAGGCGAAGGTCGCCGCGGCCCTGCGGGCGGAGCGGCTCGCGCAGCTCGGGGCGCTGCGTCGCCTCGCGGCGCGCGGGAAGCTGCCGGCCGCGCTCGGATGGATCGCCGACTTCCGGCAGTCCGGCGCGCCGCTCGTCGTCTTCGCCCACCACATCGAGGTGCTCGACGCGATGGTCGAGCGCTTCCCCGACGCGCTCCACCTGCTCGGGCGTGACAGCGGCGCGGCCCGCGAGGAGACCGTCGCCGCCTTCCAGGACCCCGACGGCCCAGGGCTGCTCATCGCCTCGACGGGGGTCGCCGCCCAGGGGCTCACGCTCACGCGCGCGACGCAGGTCGCCTTCCTCGAGCTGGAGTGGACGCCCGCCCTGATGGACCAGGCCGAGGACCGCCTGCACCGCATCGGACAGCGTGATGCGGTCACCGCCTGGTACCTCCTCGCCGCCCACACGATCGACGAGGACGTCTCGCGGGTCCTCGAGCGCAAGCGGGGGATCGTCGGTGCCGTCACGGACGGGCGGGCCGACGAGAGCGAGGGGACCGTCGAGGCCGTCGTGCGATCCCTGCGCGAGCGACCCGCGTTCCGCCGCCTACGCGACGCCGGCTGACGACGTCCGCGACCCGGTCTCAAAGCGGTCCCAGATCCGGCGGGCGGACTTGACGCCGTGCGCGGCGTGCCCTCTGATGGGGCGTCGATGGCCGAACGGGACGCATTCGGGCGTGAAAAGGACGACGATCCGGTCCAGTCGATGGGCTGGGGGCCCTCCGGCACCGCCTCGCGGCCACGCGAGCCGGAGCGTGTCGAGGTGCGGCTGCCGACGAACGACGGCCTCCCTGGGATGGGGGACCCGGGGTCGGGCGGTCCCGGCATCGGCGTCCCGGACATGGAGGGTGTGCCGGGGACCCGGGCGCTCCCGGGCAGGACCTTCCCGGAGCACCGCGCGACGCCAACGGTCCCCGGATCGGCCTCGGACGGCGCCCGGGTCACGGGGCGCGCCCTCAGCGGCTGCCTGCCGGCGCTCGTCGCCCTCGTGATCGTGGGGGCGATCGGGATCGGCATCGTGGGCGCGATCGTCGACTCGGTGGAGGACAGCGGGGTCGTCGATGTGATCGACGCGATCGACGACA
>JBFIDS010000642.1:0-2145 GCA_041603715.1 Paraconexibacter sp.
GCCGCTGCAGGAGGCCCGCGTCCACTCCGACGAGGGCGACGAGCTGCGGGGGCCGTGGTACGTGCACCGGGAGGACCTCGAGCGGCTGCCCGCCCTCGGGCCCGGGACGGCCGAGCTCGCGCTGAGCCCGTTCGACAACCTCCTCTGCGACCGGGGGCGGACCGCGCTCGTCTGGGGCTTCGACCACCGCCTCGAGATCTACACTCCGGCCTCGAAGCGCCGTTGGGGGTACTACGTCCTGCCGATCCTCGTCGGCGAGCGTCTCGTCGCCCGCGCCGACGCCGCGATCGACCGCGACGCGGGTCTCCTGCGCGTGCACACGCTCCATCGGGAACCCGGGGCGGCGTGGACCCGGGAGTGCTCCACGGCGGTGGACGCGGCTCTCGCCCGCCTCGCGACCTGGCGAGCCGCAACAGACGTCGCGGTCACCCGCGTGGCGTGAGAGTCGGGTGAGAGTCGTCCGGGGGTGGCGCCGCCCGGGCGCTCGGCCGCTACCCTCGCGGGCGGACCACCCCGCGACCTCGCCCGGCCCCGGCGAGGAGAGGAGCAGTCGCACCTTGCGTCACGCCAAGTCAATCACCGTCATCGGCCTCGTCGCCGCCGCAAGCGCCGCCGTCGCCCTGCCGTCCTCCGCCGCCGACCGGGACGAGCTGCCCCCGCCCCGCTCGGTGAGCCCCGTGTTCAACAAGACGATCACGGCGGGCAAGCAGTTCACCTTCCAGGTGCGCTCGCGCACGAACAGCGCCGTCTTCGTCGTCGTCTCGAAGTCGAAGCGCAAGGCCGCCGACGGCACCCTGCGCGACAAGAAGGGCTACATGCGCAAGATGGGGCGGCGCAAGGGCACGCTCTTCACGAAGAAGGTCGAGCGCTATCGCGGGCTGGACTCGCACTTCCTCAACAAGCCGGGCACGTACTACTGGCAGGCGCACCGCATCAGCTGCTCCGAGCAGACCGACTGCGCGGTCGAGGGTCCGATCCGTCGGTTCCGCGTCAAGCGCCGCTGACCCGGGTTGCGGGGGGACGCGAGGGGCGCCCGGTCTCCCGGGCGCCCGCGTCCTGCCCCTGGTGTCGATGCCGCGGTGTTACCCGCGCGCGCCGAAGAGCGGGAGACCGCCGAGGATCGACTCCAGCAGCCCGCCGACGACGGGCAGCTCGCCGAGGTTCGGCGGCATCCCGCCGAGCAGGCCGCCCGTGCTCGAGCCCGACTCGCCCGAATCGGTGCCGGTGTCCGTGCCGGCGCCCGGGAGGAACCCGGAGACGAACGGCAGGTTGCCGATGAGGTCGGTGATCATCGTCATGACGCTGTTCACCGTCGACGCAACCGTGGTGCTGATCCCCTGGATCATCGGCTGGAGGTTCCCGAGCATCGTCGTCACCGTGGAGAGGGCGCTGCCGACGGGGCCCTGAGCGGCGGTCGGAAGCGTCGGGACGAGGGCGCTGAGCTGAGCGGTGACGAGGTCGAGGATGCCGAGGGCGCTGTTCATGGCCGTCGTGACGAGGTCCGCGACGTTCGCCGGGAGCTTCTCCTGGTCGAGGGTGGCGAGCGACTCCACCGTGGCCGGGACCTGGACGGTCAGCGCCGCGAGAACCTCGGCCGCGAGGGCCTGGACCTCCGCGGAGTCGAAGCGCTCGAGGAGTCGCTGCAGGGACGCGATGATGGCGTCGCGGCTCGCGATCGTCGAGGACAGCGACCGGGCGAGCGCGGTCTGGACGCGCCGGTCGGCCTCGCTGATGAGCTCGGCGTGGCTCGAGGCGGCGCTCGCCTGCAGCGCGCCGGCGGCGGCGAGGGCGCCGATCGCGGCGTTCGCCTGCCTGGTCGTGCGGGCGCGGACGGCCATGCGGCGGGCGGCGCGGGAGGCCTTCGCGCTCTCGCGGCGCGCCGACTGCAGTGACGTGAGGGCACGTGCGTCCTTGCCCTGGGCGACGAGCTTCTCGAGCGTCGTCGTCGCCTTCACGGCCTTCTGCGTGTGCTTGGTGACGATCTTCGAGTTGGCCGCGGGTGCGGCGCTCGCGGTGGCGGGCACGACCACGAGCGCGGCGAGTGCCGCGGCGGCGAGCCTGACGAGACGGTGTGACACGGTGGTGCTCCTTGGGTGACTGGGCGGCCTCCGCGTGGAGGCCCCTGGTTGTGCGACCCCGCCTCAC
>JBFIDS010000643.1:0-2139 GCA_041603715.1 Paraconexibacter sp.
GCCCGCCGGCGTCGAGGCGCACGACGTGGTCGTGGAACGCGAGCCCGGCCGCCGGACGCGGGTGCGGTCGCGGCGGCGGGCCCCCGACCGGCTCGAGGTGACGGCCGAGCGGATAGCCGAGGACGGCGACCCACCCGCCGCCGACCGCCCCGCCTCCCGCCGGGGCGCCGAGCACGCGGGGCCGGCGGGTGAGCACGTCGAAGGCCGCGTCAGGTTCGTCGCCGACCGGCGCCGTGACGAGCGGCGCGCCTCCGAGGACCGCGCGCGACGCCCCGGCCCAGTCGCCGAGCAACGCGAACGCTCCCGGCTCGGACCCGAGGGCGAGCGCAGCGCGCCAGGACTCCAGTTCGAGGTCGAGGGGCTCACGGACGAGCGTCGCCACCTCGGGCAGGTCGATCCGCACCTCCGCATCATCGCCGCTGGCCCACCGCGACGGCCGGCGGGTCACGCCGGCGGGCCCGTTCGCGGCGCTCGGCGGAGCGCTCCGTTCGACGGTGTGTCGAACGTTCCTGGTTGCTGAGCCAGTCCAATGTGCACTACTGTCACCGCCGCGCAGAGGCGTGTATCCGGAGGGGAGGCGCGCGGTGCAGGGAGAGACGACCGTGGGGAATCGGGACTAGTGGTTCGCGGGGCCGCCGACAGGCTGTTTCTGCCCATGCGGGACTTCATCGAGACGATCGGCTCGATGGGGATCCTCACCGGCAAGACGATCGCGTCAGCGGTCCGGCCGCCCTACCCCTACGGCGGCGAGTTCGTCTCCCAGTTCCTCTTCGCGCTGCGGCTGTGCTGGTTTCCGATGATCGTTGCCTCGATCGCGTTCACCTACGGGCCTTCCGGGATCCAGGCGGCGAACTTCCTCAACCTCTTCGGTGCCCTCGACCGGCTCGGAGGCCTCTTCGTCCTCGCCGTCGTGCGCGAGTTCGCCCCCCTCGTGTGTGCGATCGTCATGGCCGGTGTCGCCGGCACCGCCATGTGCGCCGACCTGGGCGCGCGCAAGATCCGCGAGGAGCTGGACGCGCTCCAGGTCCTCGGGGTCGACCCGATCAAGAACCTCGTCGTCCCGCGCTTCCTCGCCCTCATGTTCGCCACGGGCATGTTCAACGTGTACGCGCTCATCTTCGGCACGTTCGGCGGCGTTCTCGTGACGCTCACCAACGGCGCACCGCTCGGCCCGTTCTTCGCGACGTACTTCACCAACGCGACGACGACCGAGCTGTGGGGGTCGCTCCTGAAGACGACGCTGTTCGGCGCGATCATCGCGATCGTCTGCTGCTACAAGGGCCTCACGGCGAAGGGCGGGCCCGAGGGCGTCGGCCGTGCGGTCAACCAGGCCGTCGTCATCGCCTTCCTCGGCATCGGCGCATTCAACTACGTCTTCACGCAGACGCTGCTCGCCACCCACCCCGAGCTGAGCGCGGTCCGATGAACACGCTCAACGACCGCATCTTCGTCCCGTTCGGCACCTGGCTGCGCTTCAGCGGCCGCGTCATGGGCGACGTGTACTCGCTGCGCGTCATGCGCTTCTTCGGGGAGGCGCTCCGTCAGGCGGGCATCCTCGTCACGGGGTCCGTCCTCATCGTCCTGGGCCTCGTCTTCATCCTCGGCCTGCAGTGTGGCATCGAGGGCGCCTACGGAGCCCGTGCGGTCGGCTCGCCCTCGACGGTCGGCGCGTTCACCGCGCTGTGCGACCTGCGAGAGGTGACGCCGTACGCATTCGGCTACATGATGGCGGCGAAGGTCGGTACCGGCATGGTCGCCGAGCTCGGGTCGATGCGGATCTCCGACGAGATCGACGCGCTCGAGGTCATGGGCTTCAACTCGATGCTCTATCTCTGCGCGACGCGGCTCCTCGGCATGTGGATGGTTCTCCCGTTCGTCTACATCATCGCCGTGGCCGCGGGCTTCGTGGGCTCCTACATCGCGGTCGTGGAGCAGATCGGCGAGGTGTCGGCCGGCGGCTACTTCCAGATCTTCTGGCAGTTCCAGAACCCGATCGACCTCCTGTACTCGTCGATCAAGGGGATGATGATGGCGACGTTCGTCGTCCTCGTCGGGGTCTACTACGGCTACAACGCGGGCGGGGGACCCGTCGGCGTGGGCCGGGCCACGGCGAAGTCGATGGTCATGAACATCTTCGGC
>JBFIDS010000644.1:0-2136 GCA_041603715.1 Paraconexibacter sp.
GGATGACGACCGTCTCGCCGATCGCACGCGAGGCGCCGAGCACGAGTCCCGCCACGATGCCTGAGAGGGCCGCCGGGAACACGACGCGGAGGGTGACGAGCCGCTTCGACGCGCCGAGGCCGTAGGCGCCTTCGCGGAGCGACTGCGGGACCGCCGACAGGGCGTCCTCGGAGACCGACGCGATCGTCGGGAGGACGAGGAAGCCGAGCACGATGCCGGCGCTCAGCCCGTTGAAGATCTGGACGTTCAGCCCGAGAAACCCCTGGAGGAACTCCTGGGTGAAGTACGTGAGGGCGAAGAACCCGAAGACGACGGTCGGGATGCCCGCGAGCACCTCGATGATCGGCTTGAAGATCCGGCGGATGCGCGGGCTCGCGTACTCCGCCAGGTAGACGGCGACGCCGAGGCCGAGTGGGATCGCGACGACGAGCGCGATCGCGGTGAGGTAGAGCGTCGACCAGATGAGCGGGACGACGCCGAAGGACTGCTGCTCGCCGCCGGCGAGGGGGCGCCAGTCCGTCCCGAAGAGGTAGTCGGCGAACCCGACGTCCCGGAAGAACTGGAAGGCCTCCCGGGCGAGCGTGACGACGATGCCCGTCGTCGTGAGGATCGAGATGGCCGCGGCGGCGGCGAGCAGGACCTTGATGGCCTGCTCACCGACCGACCGGCGGGTCCGGACGCGTTCGAGGTTGACGCTCGGGGCGTCCGGACCCGTCATCGGCTAGCCCTCGAGGTCCGCGACCGTGATCGGCGTCGCGCTCTCGATGTTCGCCTTCGACGTGGCGATGAGCTCGTCGGTGAGCGGGATGTAACCCGCGACCTCGGTGAGCCGCTCGTTGTTGTCGAGGATGAACTGCAGGAACGCCTTGATCTCGGGCCGGGCGACCGTCTCGGTGCTCGGGTAGTAGAAGAGCGGCCGCGACAGCGGGGCGTACTCGTTGCTCGCGATCGTCTCCGTCGTCGGCTCGACGCAGCCCTCGCCACCGTCGACCTTGAGGGTCTTCAGCTTGTCGGAGTTCGCCTGGGCGAACGCGTAGCCGACGTAGCCGAGCGCACCCTCCGTCCCGGAGATCCCGGTGACGATCTGGTTGTCGTCCGCCGAGGTCTGGACCTTGTCGGTCCGCTGCTCGGCGTCCGTCTCCAGCGCCGCCTCGGTGAAGTAGTCGTAGGTGCCGGACTCCGTGCCGGGCGTGAAGAACTGAACCGCCTGGTCGGGGAACCCGTCGCCGAGCTCCTTGTAGTTCTGGACCTTCGAATCGGGCGCGAGCAGCTGCTTGAGCTGGTCGGTGGTGAGGCAGTCGTTCGGGATCTCGAGATCCGGGTGTGACACGACGGAGAGTCCGTCGATGCCGACCTGCACCTCGACGGGCTGGGCGGCGGTCCCGCACGCCTCGACCTCGTCCGCCTCGATCCGCCGCGACGCCTGGCTCAGGTCGAGCTCGCCGCGGCAGAACCGCTCGAACCCGTCACCCGTGCCGATGCCGCCCACCGTGATCCGCACCTCGGGTGCGACCTCGCTGAAGGCCTCGGCTGCGGCCTCGCCGAGCGGCTGGACCGTCGAGGATCCGTCCGAGCGGATGCTCCCGCTCAGGCTCGAGAGGTCCTCGGAGGGCGCGCCCTCCGAGGTCTCGGCCGCCGTGTCGCCGCTCGCGGCGGTGCCCTCGGCGTCGTCGTCGCCGCATGCCGCGACACCGAACGCCAGGGCGCCCGATGCGAGGACGGCGAGAAGCTTGTGTGACCTCACTGCATCTCCTTTGTCTTGACCATGCCGGCGGCAGACTTCCAGCGGTCGAGCCGGAGTCTGTTACCGACCGGTGCCTTCTTTGTGAAAGTCGTGTGAATGGCCGTCGGTGGCCGGGCCGTGCGCGGGGGGTACGACCGGCTCGATGTCGAGGCGATATCCGAACCCGACGTGCGTGTGGATGGACCGGGTCCCGGGGAGCGCAGCCTCGAGCTTCACGCGCAGCTTGTGGACGTAGACGTCGACGGAGCGGTCGCCGCCCCGCAGCTCACCGCCCCAGACGCGGCGATAGAGATCCTCGCGGCTGACGACGCGGCCGGCGCGCTCCACGAGCGCGACGAGGAGCGCGAACTCGCGCACGGAGAGGACGATCGCGTGGCCCGCCGCCGTGGCGA
>JBFIDS010000645.1:0-2136 GCA_041603715.1 Paraconexibacter sp.
CCCCCCCTGCCGCCGGCCGGCCCGTACCCCCTGCGTATGCGCGTCTGGACCCACGCGGACCACCCGTTCCCCCTCCCCGACGGGCATCGCTACCCGCTCGCGAAGTACGCGCGGCTCCGCGACCGGCTCCGCGCCGAGGGGACCGTCACGGCCGCCGACACGCCGGCGCCGATCTCGTGGGAGGCGCTCGCCCGCGTTCACGACGCGGCGTTCCTCGGGCGGATGCGCACGGGAGCGCTCGACCGGCGGGAGGGCAAGATCCTCGGCCTGCCGTGGTCCGAGCAGCTCGTCGAGCGGGCCCGGCGCGGGACCCGGGGCACGCTCCGGGAGCAGCTCGTCGAGCGGGCCCGGCGCGGGACCCGGGGCACGCTCCGGGCCGCGCGCGACGCCCTCGACGGGCGGGCCGTCGGGGTCATGCTCGGCGGCGGGACCCATCACGCCGGTCGCGCATCGGCGCGTGGCTACTGCCTCGTCAACGACATCGCCGTGACGACGACGGAGCTGCGCCGGGAGGGTCGCCTGCGGCGCGTCCTCGTCGTCGACTGCGACGTCCACCGCGGCGACGGGACGGCGGAGCTGCTCACGCCCGACCCGGAGGCGTACACGCTCAGCGTGCACTGCGACCGCAACTGGGTGGCGGGCGGCCCCACACCACGGGTCCCCTCGGACCTCGACGTCGATCTGCCCGCCGGCACGGGCGACGACCTCTACCTCAGCGCACTCGCCCAGGCGCTCGCCGTCGCCGTCCCCGCCGCGCGCCCCGAGCTCGTCCTCTACCTCGCGGGCGCCGATCCGTGGGAGGGCGACGCCCTCGGCAAGCTCGCCGTCTCGAAGACGGGGCTGCGCACCCGTGACGAGCTCGTCCTCGACGTCGCGCTCCGTGCCGGCGTCCCCGTCGTCGTCACGCTCGCGGGCGGCTACCCGCCCGACGTGGACGACGGCGTCGACATCCACGCCGGGACGGTCGCGGCGGCGGCCGCCCGGGCCCGCTGAGCGCGGACGGGCGAGGCGGTCAGGCCCTGAGCGCCGGCTCGTGGCGCACCGAGGCCGCGAACAGCTCGCGCGCACGCCGCGTGACCGGACCCGGCGACGCCGTCATCGCCCGTCCGTCCACCTCGGCGACCGGGACGACCTCGGCGCCCGTGCCCGTGAGGAAGACCTCGTCGGCGCTCCACACGTCGGCGAGCACGAGCGCGCTCTCGCGCACCTCGATGCCGGCCCCGGTGAGCAGGCCGACCACGTGGTCGCGCGTGATCCCCCGCAGCGCCCCGTCGGCCGCGGGTGGCGTCCGCACGACCCCGCCCGCGACGACGAAGACGTTGTCCGCCGTGCACTCGGCCACCCGACCCGCGGCGTCGAGGAGCAGCGCCTCGTGCGCCCCCTGGCGGCGTGCCTCGACGGCGGCGAGCACCGACGTGAGGTAGTTGAGCGACTTCACCTGCGGCGGGACCGCGTCCGCGGCGGCGCGTCGCAGGGCGCTCGTCACCACGCGCACACCGTTCGTCACGACCTCGGGCGGATAGAGGCTGAGCGGCGCCGCGATGAGGACGAGCGAGGGCGCGAGGCACGTGTGCGGCGAGACGCCGAGCGCGCCGGTGCCGCGGGTCACGACGAGGCGGATGTACCCGTCCCGCAGCCGGGTCCGCCGGACCGCCTCCTCGCACAGCGCGGTGAGATGGGCGTCGGGCCAGGGGACGTCGAGGACGAGCGCGCGGGCGCTCGCGCGCAGGCGGTCCAGATGCGCGGCGAGCAGGAACGGGACGCCGTCGTAGAACCGGATGCCCTCGAACACCCCGTCGCCGTAGAGCAGACCGTGATCGAGGACGCTCACCGACGCCTCGCGCGCGTCGTCGAACCACACCCCGTCGACGTGGGCGATCGCCGGCGCGGTCATGCGGCGCTCTCCTGCCGGGCGGCGAGCGCGGCCTCGAGCTGGTCGTCGCCCCAGTGGTGCACGCCGCGGACGGTCCACGTCGGCACGCCGCGCACCCCGTCGGCGACAGCACGGTCGGTGCGCTCGCGCAGCGCGCGCTTGCAGGAGGGGTCACGGGTCGCCGCGAGGGTCGCGTCGACGTCGAGGCCGGCGGCGGCCGCCGCGCGCGCGATCGCGTCGGCCGTCGCGAGGTCCGCCCCGTC
>JBFIDS010000646.1:0-2135 GCA_041603715.1 Paraconexibacter sp.
CCAGCAAACGTGACCTGGGGTTCGTGACCCGCCGACCAACCGCGCGGCACGTTCGACGGAGCGGGTCCAGCGAACGTGACCTGGGGCCGCGGCCGGCCGACCGCGGTCGGCCCTCAGAGCGACGCGAGCGGGTCCTTCGACCGGCGGGCGGATGGAGCGGGCGCGTCCGGGGCGAGCATGCGCGCCGCCACGATGCCGCCGATGAAGCCGAAGAGGTGGCCCTGCCAGGAGATGCCCTCCTCGGGGACCATGCCGCCCAGGAGCGCGCCGCCGTAGAAGACGACGACGACCGCGGCGGTGACGATGTGGACGAGCTTGCGCTCGAAGAACGCGCGGGCGAGGAGGTAGCTGCCGTACCCGAAGACGATGCCGCTCGCACCGATGTGGATCGTGTTGTCCGGGGCGATGAGCCAGGTGCCGATGCCGGCGACGAGGCCGACGATGACGGTCACCATGGCGACCCGGACGAGGCCGCCGAGCGCGATGAGCACGCCCATCACCGCGAACGGCACGGTGTTCGCGATGAGGTGCCCGAAGTCCCCGTGGAGGAACGGCGAGGCGACGATCCCGACGAGCCCGTCGGTATCACGCGGCTCGATGCCGTACTGATCGAGGCGCTGGTCGAGGAGCACCTGGTCGATGATCTCGCCCGCCCACATGATCGCGAGCAGGATGGCGACGAGGCGGACCCCCTCGAGCCGGGGATCCCGGGGCTTGGCGGATGTCGGGGCGGTCACGGTGCTCATCGCGTCCCCGATGGTACGGGCCCCGCCGTCAAGACTTCGTCGGGACGGCGCCGCGCCGGTCGTGTTGCGAGCGGTCCCGCGCCGGGATAGCATTCTGGGTGCAGCCGTGACCAAATCTGATCGGAGCGTTCGATGACGTACCCGGACGGCCACTACCTCATGCGGGCGGCCGAGGCGAAGGAGACGTACCCGCCGGCACTCATCGACCGCCTCACCGCGGGCAAGCTCCGGGGCGACGAGCACGCCGACGCGCTCGTCGCCGCGTTCGCGACGCTGCCGGGCGGATCGGGCTGGGCGATGCTCGACGCCGCGATGGACCGTGTCGCCGCGGGCCTCGATCCGCACGTGGACGGCGCGCCGCCCGAGATCGCCGCGATGCTCGGGCCGATCGCCGCGCTCCCCGCCGACCTCGACGCCGACGTCCTGCGGGCCGGCGCGCTCGCGTACTGGCGCCCGGGCTCGCAGGTCATCGCGCTCGCGCTCACGTGCGGGTCCCTCGCCTTCGGCTACCAGAGCGCGAACCTCGTCCGTCCGCTCGCCATGACGGGCCGGCTCGAGCACATGGCCCCGCGCCGCCTCGGCGAGACCGCCCGCTGGGTTGCGGTCGCCACCGCCCCGGGGGAGATGCTCCCCGGAGCGGACGGCTGGCGCGCGACGGTCCGCGTCCGCCTCGTCCACGCGCTCATCCGCCGCCACCTCCGGGCGAGCCCCGAGTGGGACGAGAAGACGTGGGGGATGCCGATCAGCGCGACGGACGGGCTCGCGACGGCGGTCGGCGGCTTCCTCACCGTGCCGCTGCGCGCGATGCGCGACCTCGGCGTGCGCCACAGCGCCGCCGAACTGGAGGCGATGACGCGGTTGTGGTCGTGGATCGGCGCGGTCATGGGCGTGCCCGGGGACCTGCTCCCGCGGACCCTCGCCGAGGCCGGCGAGATGATCGACGCCGCCCTCGCGATGGACGTCGGCCCGACCGAGGACTCCCCGAAGCTCATGCACGCCCTCCTCCACCACGGGGTGGCGATCGCGCGCCTCGTGCCCGGCCGGCCCGGCGCGCCGATCCGCGCGGCGACCGCCGAGGTGCTCGGTGGCTTCGCCCGCCGGTGGATGGACCGCGACATGGCCGACCACCTCGGCGTCGGCGGGCGTTTCGTCTCGCCGCTCGTGCCGCTCCTGCGCCCGCTTTCGTTCGCCCGCGAGACCGTCCGCGCGTCGGGCGTCCTCGGGTCCGAGGAAGCGATGGTCGCGCGCGAGATCGCGCTCGTCCACCGCGTTCTCTCGGTCACCCGCGCGCCGGCCACCGCGCTCGGGCCGGAGGCGGCGCAGGACGAACCCGTCCTCGCCGCCGTCGCCTGAGCGCAAGGCCCCGCCGGGAACTCGCTGCGCCGCCAC
>JBFIDS010000647.1:0-2131 GCA_041603715.1 Paraconexibacter sp.
GACGGCGCCGCTGCTCGCGCTGCTCTTCGGCGAGACGTCGCTCGTCTCCCTGCCCGCGAACGTCCTCGCGACGCCGCTCGTGGCTCCGATCATGTGGATCGGGGCGCTCGCCGCGACGGTCGGCCAGCTCTCGCCGGGCACCGGGGAGGGCCTCGCCCAGCTCGCCGCGGTCCCGCTCGCACTGCTCGTCGCGCTCGCCCGCGGCGCGGCCGCGGCACCGGCGGCGACGATCACCCCGCCGCCCCTCGCCGTCCTCGGAGTCGTGACCGTGGTCGTCCTCGCGATCCTCCTGCCGTCAGCGCGCAGGCCGGTCCCGTGGCTCGTCGTCGCGATCACGGCTGGAGCGCTCGCGCTCGCCCCCGTCCCACAGCCGCGCCTCGCACCTCCGGCCGGGCTGCGCATCGCGGCGCTCGACGTCGGCCAGGGGGACGCGATCCTCGTCCAGCACGGGCGTCATGCCGTCCTCGTCGACACGGGGAGCGCGGGCTCCGGGGTCGTGGCGGAGCTCCGGCGCCTCGGCGTGTCGCGCCTGGACGTCCTCGTCGGCACCCACGCCCAGGACGACCACATCGGGGCGGTGCCCGAGGTGCTCGCCGCGCTGCCCGTCGGGCTCGTCCTCGATGGGCGCGACGGCGTGCGGACCGCGGGCGACGCGCACATCGACGCCGCGATCGCCGCGCGGGGGGCGCGGCGCCTCGTGCCGGACACGGGACAGGTCCTGCGGGCGGGCGCGATCGAGCTACGGGTCCTCTCCCCTCGCCGCGAGCCGCCCGGCGCGCACGCGGGGGAGGATCCGAACGACCGGGCGATCGTCCTCGACGTCCGCGCCGCGGGCGTGCGCGCGCTGCTCACCGGTGACGCGGAGTCCCCGGTGCTCCTCGGGCTCCCGCTCGGCGTGACGGATGTCCTCAAGGTCGCCCACCACGGCAGCGACGACGACGGTCTCGCGATCCTGCTCGAGCGCCTGCGCCCGCGGATCGCGCTCGTGAGCGCGGGTCGCGGCAACCCGTTCGGTCATCCGACGCCGGACACGCTCGCCGCCCTCACGGCGGTCGTCCCGCGCGTGGCGCGGACGGACACCGAGGGCACGGTGGTCGTCGAACCGCGCGGCGCGGGGCTTCTCGTGGTCCGGGCGATCGGGTGACCCCGCGCGTATGCGGTCCCGCCGCGCACCCGCGTATCCTCGGCCCGGTGAGCACCCCCGCCGCCTGGAAGCCCGCCTATCTCATCCACGGCGACGACCACGGCCGGGTGACCGAGCGCCGGGCCGGTCTGCGCCACCGCGCCGAGACCGAGGGCGACGGAGGGGTCGAGACGTTCGAGGGCGACGCGGCATCGACCGTCGCCGTCGCGAACGCCCTGTGCGCGATGACGTTCGCCACGGGACGCCGGTTCCTCATCGTCGACGGCGTCGAGCGATGGAAGGACGCGGACGTCGAGGGGCATCTCGCCGCAGTGCTCAAGGACCTGCCGCCCGAGACGACCGTCGCGTTCTTCGGCCGGGACGAGGGGCGCGCGAAGGTCCCCGCCGCCCTCGTGAAGGCCGTGAAGGCCGCCGGGGGCGTGACGAAGGCCGAGTCCGCGGTCAAGGGCAAGGAGCTGCCCGCCTGGCTCCAGGCGGAGGCCCAGCGTCTCGGGATCGAGCTGGACCTCGCCGCCGCGCACCGTCTCGTCGGCGAGGTCGGGGAGCGCCAGCAGCGCCTCCTGCGCGAGCTCGAGAAGCTCGTCCTCTGCTACGGGACCGGGGTCCGGCTCGCCGAGGAGCACGTCGTCGCGCTCGCCGCCCCGTCTTCGGAGTCCCAGGTCTGGGGCCTCGTGGACGCGCTCGCCGCGCGCGACGAGCGCCGCGCGGTCTCCGAGTTCCTCACGTTGCGGGAGCAGGGCGAGTCGCTACCGCGGCTCGTACCGCTCATCGCGCGGCGCCTGCGGGACGTCCTCGGCCTCGCGGACCGCCTCCAGGCCGGCGAGCCCGTCGCGCAGGTGAAGGCGACGTTCAAGGGCAGCCCGTGGACGGCGGACCGCCGGATCCGCGAGGCCCGCTCCGCCGACCCGGAGCGCCTGCGCGAGGCCCTCGAGGCGCTCGCCGACCTCGAGCTCGACACCCGCGGCGCCTCCGCGCTGCACGAGGACA
>JBFIDS010000648.1:0-2129 GCA_041603715.1 Paraconexibacter sp.
CGGGCCGTCGTGTTACGGCCGGGGCGGGACCGAGCCGACCGTGACCGACGCCCACGCCGTCCTCGGGCACCTCCCGGCCGACGGGCGGCTCGCGGGGGGCGTCGACCTCGATCTCGATGCCGCCCGGGACGCGATCGACGGCCTCGGCGCGCAGCTCGGTCTCGACCGGGAGACGACGGCCCGCGGCATCCTCCGGGTCGCGAACGCCGAGATGATCCGCGCGCTGCGGGTCGTCACCGTGGAGCGCGGCGTCGACCCCCGCGATCTCGCGCTCCTCGCCTTCGGCGGCGCGGGCCCGCTGCACGCCTGCGCGATCGCCGACGAGCTCGAGATGGACCGCGTCCTCGTGCCGCGCGCCGGTGGTGTGCTCAGCGCGCTCGGCCTCGCCGCGGCGGACCGGCGCACCGACGAGGTCCGCACGGTGCTCCTTCTGGGCCCGTCCCTCACGGCGGACGCGCTGCGCGAGGTCGCCGGGGACGCCGACGAGGTGACCTGGGACGTCCGCTACCGGGGCCAGTCGTTCGAGCTCACCGTGCACGCCGCCGAGGCCTCGCCCGCCGCGCTGCGCGCCGCGTTCGAGGCCGAGCACGAGGAGCGCTACGGCTACGTCGACCCCGACGGGGAGATCGAGATCGTCACGGTCCGGCGACGCTGGGTGACGCCCGGGCCCGACGTCGTCCTCGAGGACGACGACGCGACGGTCCCGGTCCGCGTCGAGGGGCCGGCGGTCGTCGCACTCTCCGGGGCGACCCTCGTCGTCCCCGAGGGCTGGTCGGGGTCGCGCGACGCGACCGGGACGCTGCACCTGGAGCGCAGCGCATGAGCACGCTCGACCCGATCGCGCTCCAGGTCGCGACCGGCGCGCTGCGGGCGGCCTGCGAGGAGATGGGCGCCGTGCTCATCCGATCCGCGCACTCGTCGAACATCAAGGAGCGCCACGACTGCTCGACGGCGCTCTTCGGCCCGGACGGCGAGATGGTCATGCAGGCCGAGCACATCCCCGTGCACCTCGGCTCGATGCCCGCCGCGGTCGCCGCCGTCCTCGACGAGGACCACGCGCCCGGACGCTCGTGGATCCTCAACGACCCGTACCGCGGCGGAACGCATCTGCCCGACATCACGGTGATCACGCCCGCCTTCACCCCGGACGGCGTCCTCCTCGGGTTCGCGGCGAGCCGCGCGCACCACGCCGACGTCGGCGGGCGCGTGCCCGGCTCGATGCCCGCCGATTCCACGCGGCTGGACGAAGAGGGCGTGGTGATCGCTCCCCGGGTGCTCGACGAGTCCGTCATCGCCGAGCTCGTCCCGCAGATGCGCCAACCGTCGCAACGCCGGGCCGACCTGCGCGCCCAGATCGCCGCGAACGCGACCGGGGTCCGGCGGCTGCAGGAGCTCGCCGACCGCATCGGCGCGGACGGGCTCGCGGGGGCGATGCGCGACGTCCTCGACTACGCCGAGCGTCGCACGCGGGCCTGCCTCGACGCGCTCCCTGACGGCACGCGGACGGCGACCGACGTCCTCGAGGGCGCCGACGGGGACATCGAGCTGCGGCTTGCGGCGACGGTGGACGGTGATCGTGTCGTCCTCGACTTCAGCGGGAGCGCGGGCCAGCACGCCGGCAACCTCAACTGCCCCCTCGCGGTCACGGTCTCGGCGTGCGTCTTCGCGATGAAGGTGCTCACGGATCCCGACCTCCCGCCGAGCGCGGGGGCGCACCGCCCGATCGAGGTCGTCGTGCCCGAGGGGACGCTGCTCAACGCGCGGCGCCCCGCGGCCGTCGCCGCCGGGAACGTGGAGACGTCCTCCCGGGTCGCCGATCTCGTGCTGCGGGCCTTCGGCCGCGCGCTCGGCCAGGGGACCATGAACAACGTGACGCTCGGAAGCGACGCGTTCACCTACTACGAGACGATCGGCGGTGGGCAGGGCGCGACCGAGGACGCCGACGGCCCGACCGGGGTCCACGTCGCCATGAGCAACACGCGCAACACGCCCGTCGAGGCCCTCGAGCTCGAGTTCCCCATGCGCGTCGTCCGCTACGAGGTCCGGCGGGGCAGCGGCGGGGACGGCACGCGCCGCGGCGGGGACGGCGTCGTCCGCGAGATCGAGGTGCTCGCTCCCGCGACCGCCTC
>JBFIDS010000649.1:0-2116 GCA_041603715.1 Paraconexibacter sp.
CGAACGCGCCCGGACGCGGAAGGCGGAGTCGCGCGCGAGGAAGCGGGCCGAGGAGACCGAGAAGGCCGAGGAGGAGCGCGAGCAGGCGGAGCGCGAGCAGGCGGAGCGCGAGGGCCTGCTGACCGGCGAGGGTCGCAACCCCGACGGGACCCCGACGGAGGCCAACCCGGGGCTGTCGCTCGCGCTGCCGGGCGCCGCACCGATCGGCGTGCCGAACTTCTTCATCGACAAGTTCCGGATCCCGCCGTTCCTCCTGCCGATCTACCAAGCCGCCGGCATCGAGTACGGCGTGCGCTGGGAGGTTCTCGCGGCGATCAACGAGATCGAGACCGACTACGGCCGCAACCTCAACGTGAGCTCCGCCGGAGCCATGGGCTGGATGCAGTTCATCCCGTCCTCGTGGAAGGCGTTCGGCGTCGACGCCAACGACGACGGCAAGAAGGATCCGTACAACCCGGTCGACGCGATCTTCGCCGCGGCCCGCTACCTCGCCGAGCACGGCGCGACGACCGACCTGCGCAAGGCGATCTTCGCCTACAACCACGCGGACTGGTACGTCGACAGCGTCCTCATGCGCGCCCGGCTCATCGGCGGGCTGCCCGCCGACCTCATCGGCTCGCTCACCGGCCTCACCCAGGGCCACTTCCCCGTTCACGCACCCGCCCGCTACGCCGACGACCTCACCGAGAAGGACGCCGAGCGCCGCGTCGCGAAGGGCCGCAACGCCGCGATCCCCGTCGAGTCGAGCGCGACACGGCGCGGCGTGAGCATCTTCGCCGACGCGGGCTCGCCGGTCATCGCCGTCCAGGACGGCACCGTGGTCCGGATCGGGCGCTCGAAGCGCCTCGGCCGCTTCCTCCAGCTCCGCGACACCTACGGGAACACCTACACGTACGCGCGCCTCGGCGAGGTCGCCACGTCCTACCCGGTCGCCCGGGAGCGACGGGACGCGGACGGGCGCGCGAGCACGCGGCGCGGTGACGGCGGGCGCGCCTCGGGTGCCGACGCCTCCGCCGTCGGCAGCGAGGGCGTCGTCGCCGGGCTCGCCGGGCGCCTCGACCCGCCGGAGCCCGCCGGCAAGCAGCGGATCCACGCCAACCCGCAGGCCCCGGGGACCGCCGAGCCGGTCGGTCCCGACGACATCGGCCTCGCCTCGCCGGACTACGACCCGGTCGCCTCGCCCCTCGGGCTCGACCGCGACGACGTCCGCTGGGTCGCGCTGCGCGAGGGCTCGCGGGTCATCGCGGGGACGCAGCTCGGGAAGATCGGCGAGGGCACGCGGAAGAGCGGCGGGTCGCGCGTCCTCTTCGAGATCCGGCCCGCCGGCCGCGGGGCTCCGCGCATCGACCCCAAGCCGATCCTCGACGGCTGGAAGCTGCTCGAGTCGACCGCCGTGTACCGCGCGAGCGGTGAGAACGTGCTGAGCGGGCTCGCGGGCGGCGAGAGCATCGGTCAGATCCTGCTGCTCTCGAAGGAGGCGCTGCAGAAGCGCGTCCTCGACGACACCCGCATCGAGATCTACGCGTGCGGACGGGAGGACATCGCGGCCGGCGCGGTCGACCGCCGTGTCCTCGCGGGGCTCGCGTTCCTCAGCTCGAGCGGGCTGCGACCCACGGTGAGCTCGCTGCGCTGCGGGCGCGCGGGCCGGCTCACCGTGTCCGGCAACGTCTCGCAGCACGTGACGGGCGGCGCCGTCGACATCTCCCGCATCAACGGCCTCCCGGTCCTCGGCAACCAGGGGCCCGGCTCCGTGACCGAGCAGGCGGTCCGCCGGCTCGCAACGCTCCAGGGCACGATGAAGCCCGACCAGATCATCAGCCTCATCACCCTCGAGGGAGCCGACAACACGGTCGCGCTCCCCGATCACGCCGACCACCTCCACGTCGGGTGGCGTCCCATCGACGCCGACTCCCGGCTCGGGGCGCAGCTCGCCACGATCCTGAAGCCCGAGCAGTGGGAGCGACTGCTCGAGCAGATCGCGAGCATCGCGAACCCATCGGTCGCCCCGACGCCGTCCACGTCGGCGATCCCCGCCGACCCGGCGGCCGGCTCCGGGAACCCGTAGCGCGCCGCCCCGCGGCGCCGACGACCGCGGTGGCGCGTCACCCGCGGGTGA
>JBFIDS010000650.1:0-2110 GCA_041603715.1 Paraconexibacter sp.
GCGGCGGCGCGCCGGCGCTCCTCCTCGGTCGTCGCGTCACCGGCGATCGACTCGGCCTCCCCCGCGACCGTCTCGGCGCGAGCAGGGAGGACGGCCGACGCGGTCGCGGCGACGGCCACCAGCGTCGCGAGCGCCGCGACCCCCCAGCGGACCGGCTCCGCCGCTCCACCTCCGACCGCGGCGACGCTGCGCTCCCGGGGCGGCTGGGCGCGCGCCGGCAGCGCGGCGAGCGCACCCAGGGCGAGCATCGCGGGCAACGTCGCCCCGGGAAGGGACCAGTCCCAGTCGAAGATGCCATGCACGGTCCAGGCGACCCCTGCGGCGAGGAGGCCGACGCCGAGGTCGCGTGTCCGGCCCGGACGCATGGAGCGGACGCGCAGCACGCCGATCCCGAGCAGCGTCGCGAGGCCACCGAGCGCGAGGAACCCGCCGATCATCCCCGTCTCGGCGAGGAACTGCAGGGGGACGGAGTGCGGCTGGCGGACCGCGAGCTGATCGGTGCGGTAGAGCTTGTGGACGACCGAGAACGACCCCGCGCCCCAGCCGCCGATCGGACGGTCGGAGAACGCTCCGGCCGCCTCACCCCACCAGATCCAGCGGTTGCCCGAGTTCGTCGTGAGCACGCGCGCCGGATCGAACTGGTCGTCCTGCTTGCGGTCGGTGAACGACGAGGTCGCCCGGTCGACGGCGCCCCGCAGCCCTCCCTCGCCCGTGGCGGCGCCGGCGAGCGCGATGAGGCCGATCGCCGCGACTGTGAGCGCGAGGCCGCGAAACAGCTTGCGGGTGCGCGCGGCGCTCCACCGCACGCGCGGCTCCAGCCGCAGCAGGCCCCACCCCACGACCATCAGCGCGATCAGGCCGAAGACGACGATCACGCCGAGGGTGCGCCCCGCGGCGATCCGCTCGTCGAGCGGCACGCCGTTGGCGACGAGGCGGGCCTGGCCGAACGTGTAGAGGATCCCGGGCAGCGCGCACGCCGTCACGGCCACCAGCGCGACGTAGGTCCGCAGGCGCGCGGTCCCGAACGCCGTCGTCACCGCGAGCGCGCTGAACAGGGCGAGGAACCCGCCGCGCGAGTACGTCATGAAGAGCGCGGTGATGAGGACGAAGGCCGCGGCGAGCCCGAGCAGGCGGACGCGATCGGTCCGCGTGCGGTCGGTGCTGAGGCGCAGGGCGAACGGGATGCCGGTGACGAGCACGAGCGCGAGCGCGTTCCAGTACCCGAGCGGACCGCGCAGGCGGGCGAGGTCACGGGTGTGGTTGAGGTCGAAGAGGCCGAGCGGGCTGAACCCGGGGATGACCTTGCCGCCGAGGGCGTACAGGCCGACGACCGTCGTGAGCCCGAGCAGCGCCATCGACGCGCGCTCCACGCCCCGCTCCCCCGACAGCGACGCCGCGGTGACCGCGAGCCCGACCACGAGGACGTAGAGGATCGCCCGGTTGAGCTCCTCCCACGTCCCGGCGGGATCGACGCTCCAGAGCACGCTGAGGCCGCTCCACACGGCGAAGAGGGCGAGGAGGCCGATCGCGACGCGGGTGCCGCTCGCCATCCGGGGCACGGCGGCCTGGGGACGCAGGCACCGCGCGAGGATGATGAGCCCGAGGACGCAGACGAGCGTGGTCGTCCAGGCGAGCGCCGACGGGCCGCTCGCGCCGTTCTGGAAGATCGCGTACCCGACGATGAGGACGAGGGCGATCTGGGCGAGCCGCCCGTCGCGCGCGGCATCGGCCCGGGCGGCGGCACCGGGAGCGACAGGGGCGCGAAGGACGCGCGTGGACGAGGTACCAGCAGCCTCCACCCCGCCCGACGGTACCATCGAGGACGTGCTCGACCTTCCGCCGATGCTCCGCGCGCGCCGGGCCCTCACCGGGCTCCTCGCGTGCGTCCTGCTCCTCGTGGCCGCCGCCCCCGCCTCCGCGGCGACCTTCGATGACGTCTTCGCCGACTTCTCGAAGGATGGCGCGATCGACCCCTGCACCTTCACGAGCGCTCAGCTCAAGGAGGTACGCGACCAGGTCCCGCCCGACATCGAGCAGTACGCACCCGACTTCCCGGCGGCGCTCACGCTCGCCATCGAAGCGCGCGGCAAGGGCGGCTGCGCCAAGAAGA
>JBFIDS010000651.1:0-2099 GCA_041603715.1 Paraconexibacter sp.
CCTCGCGCACGAGGACGTTCGCGGCACTGCGGCGCACGAGGCCGCGTCCGGCCGCCTCGGTGTCGCGGCGGTGGAGGTCGGGGGAGTCCTCGGCCGCGAGCGCCGCCGCGATCCCGCCCTGGGCCCAGTAGCTCGCGGTGTTCGCGAGCGGGGTCGCGCTGACGAGCACGACGCGCGCTCCCGCTCGGGCGGCGGCGAGCGCGGCGTAGAGGCCGGCGCCGCCGGCGCCGACCACCGCGATCTCCGTCCCGAGGGCCTCGTCGCTCACGCGCGTACCGTAGCCCTCGGCGTCCCGCATGCGGCGCGCGGGGCCGCGCGCGTCTCTCGTCGCAGGCCGCCCGTCCGACCGGTGCGGCATCCGCCCCGGCCCGGCGGGGTAGTTTTGGCGGGGTGTCCTCCGACCCCGTCCTGTTCACCCACCCCTCGTCGCTCGAGCACGAGACCGGCGCGCACCCGGAACGCGCGGCCCGTCTCGTCGCGATCGACGACGCCCTCACCGCTCGGGGGCACCTCGGGTGGGCGCTCCGCTCGTCCCCGCTCGCGGACGACGCGCTCCTCACCGCCGTCCACCCGGCTTCGCACGTCGAGGCGATCCGCGGGCTGAGCGAGCGCGGTGGTGGGTGGATCGACGCCGAGACGGCGTGCAGCCCGGGCTCGTTCCGCGCAGCGGCGCACTCCTCGGGGGGCGCGGCGGCGATGGTCGACGCGCTCCTCGGCGAGGGGGCGCGGGCGGGAGCCTCGCTGCACCGGCCGCCGGGCCACCACGCGGAGATCGATCGCGCGATGGGCTTCTGCCTGTTCAACACGGTCGCGGTCGCCGCCCGCCGGGCACGCGACGCCCACGGTGTCTCGCGCGTGCTCGTCCTCGACTGGGACGTCCACCACGGCAACGGCACCGAGGACGTGTTCCGGTCGACCGACGAGGTCCTGTACGTCTCGATCCACGAGGCCCCGCTGTACCCCGGGTCGGGCCCGGTCACCGAGGTCGGCTCCGGCGCGGGGGAGGGGTACACCGTCAACCTGCCCGTGCCGTCGTACTCGGGCGACGACGTGTTCACGTCCCTCGTCGCCGACGTCGTCGTCCCGCTCATCCGCAGCTACGCCCCGGGTCTCGTGCTCATCTCGGCGGGGTACGACGCGCACGCCGGCGACCCGCTCGCCAACTGCACCGTCACCGACGACGGGTTCCGCGCGATGGCGGCGTCGATGCGCGCGGTCGCCGACGAGATCGGCGTCCCGGTCGGCCTCGTGCTCGAGGGCGGCTACGACACGGCAGCACTCGCCCGCAGCGTCATCGCGTCGCTGGAGGAGCTCGGGCGCCCCGAGGCCCGCCCACCGGCGCGCGGTCCCGTGCACGCGCTGTCCACGCAGGCCCTCGAGCGGCTCGCGGGGCACTGGCCCGGGCTCCGGCCCCCGACCGACTGACTCACTCCTCCTCGTCGTCGATGCGATGGCGCATGAGCAGCGCCTTCATGATCGCGTCGGCGAAGTGGGGCGGGGTCTCCGTGAGCCGCAGGCCGCAGCCGGCCGGGGTGCACCGGGCCACGACGGCGTTCAGGACGAGCGTCCCGTCGGGTTGCGAGACGCGGACCGTGACCCGCGTGTCGAGCGGGGCCTCGAACGGCTCGAGGCCCACACCGCCGGCGGAGATGTCGGTGATCGCCGTGTCGACGTCCGGCCGCGGGGGGTCGTCGGGGAACTCGAGGCGGGCCGGAAGGCTCAGCGGGAGCCGGGGCTGGGCGCGCTGGTCGGGGAGGTGGGCGGAGTCGGCCGTGGTGAACGCCGTCGTCTCCGGGATCGGTCCGGCGCTCAGGTGCCCGGTGAGGGAGACGAGCGACCCGCCGACGTGGAAGGCGAGCGAGGCGGGGCGCCGCTGGGCGCCCGCGAGTCGGTGCGCCTCCCCGGTGAGGACGGCGGTGTGCTCCCGGACGAGCAGCACCCGGGCCGGAAGCCGCCGGGTCCCGATGTGGAGGTGGACGATCTGGAGGTCGCGAAGCCGCCGCATGGATGCCGGGACCCGGTCCCGCCCGGGTCGCCGGGCCCACCCTAGTACGCGCCCCGCGGGAGATGCTCGCCCAGGCGCGACCGGGCCGGCGGTC
>JBFIDS010000652.1:0-2094 GCA_041603715.1 Paraconexibacter sp.
CGCCATCGACGCGTTGGCCTTCGACTTCACGCCCTCCCTCGCGCGGGCGAGGCGGGCGTCGAGCTTCTCCTTGCCGCCGAGCACGTACTCGGCGGGGATCCGCACCTCGTCGAGGTGGAGATCGGCGGTGTGGGAGGCGCGCAGGCCGTGCTTCTTGACCTTCGCCCCCATCTCCATTCCCTTGACCTCGCTCATCGGGATGATGAACGCGGCCTGACCGCGGGTCTTCAGCTCCGGGTCGACGGTCGCGGTGACGACGTGGATGTCGCTGATCCCGCCGTTCGTCGCCCACGCCTTCTGGCCGTTGATGACCCACTCGCTCGTCGCCTCGTCGAACTTCGCGCGCGTGCGGATGTTCGACACGTCGGAGCCCGCGTTGGGCTCCGAGGAGCAGAAGGCGGCGATCTGGATGTCGCCGGGCGTCCCGAAGCAGCGCGGGATGAACTCGCCGATCTGCTCACCGGTCCCCTGCCCGAAGATCGCGGCGACCGCGAGGCCCGTCCCCATGATCGCCATGCCGATCCCGGCGTCGCCCCAGAAGAGCTCCTCGTTGACGATCGGCATCGTGAGGCCGGTCGGGTCGGCGAAGAACTGGGCGAGGCCCTCGTAGCCGTAGAGGCCGATCTTCGCAGCCTCCTCGATGATCGGCCAGGGCGTCTCCTCACGCTCGTCCCACTCGTGGGCGGCGGGGCGCATGACGCCCTCGGCGAACCCGTGGACCCACTCGCGGATGTCCTTCTGGTCCTGGGTGAGGGTGAGGGAGAAAGCCAGCTCGGCGGGGGTCGCGTCGGGCTCGGCGGGGTGCGCTTCGGTGGTGGCCATCCCCCAAGGGTAGAGGACGACCGAACGTCACCGTTCAGCCGAGGCGCGCAGCCGTGACCCCGCTCGCCCCGCCGCGTGAATGTGGATTCACGGGGATCTCGACCCCTCGGATCCACATCGACCGGGCCGGCTCGGGGACCGCGGCGACCGGGGGCCGCCGAGACCGGCGGCGTGGCCGCGTGGTCGCGCGCTCAGCCGTCGTCCTGGCGGAAGGCCCAGCGCACGTCCTCGATCGAGAGGCCGCTCGCGAGGCAGGCGAGGAGCTTCATCCTCGCCGCCTGCGGCGACAGGAACCCCGCCGGGATGATCTGGGAGACGCGCAGGTCCATCTCCGACCCCGCGTAGCCATAGGTCGAGTTGAGGACGACGCCGCGCTCCGGCCGGCAGTAGGCGACGACGGGGATCCGCGTCGACACCTCGGCCCAGAGCTCGAGGAGCTCCGGCGACAGGTGGCCCGCCCCGAGCGTCCCGATGACGACACCGTGGGGGTCGGTGCCCAGCGCGGCGTGCGCGAGCGCCCCGTCGTCGCCCGACGCCGTCGGGACGATGAGCACGCGACGGTTGAGGTCCGGCGGATCGAGCGGCGGGTTGCGCGGCAGGCGCGACCAGATCGTCGGGTGCCCCTCCGTCACCCGGCCGAGCGGACCGGTCTGCGGAGAGGAGAACGCGACGAGCGACGTCGTATCCGTCTTACGGGCGCAGCGGGCATGGTGGATCTCGCCCCCGAAGACGACGAGGACGCCCATCTGCGCGGCCTCAGGGGACGCCGCGACGCTGATCGCATCGACGAGGTTCGCGGGACCGTCGGCGCCGGGCGCGCTCGCCGGCCGGATCGCGCCGGTGAAGACGATCGGCGCCTCGGCGTCGTGGATGACGTCGGCGAGCATCGCCGTCTCCTCCAGGACGTCGGTCCCGTGGGTGACGACGACACCGATCCCGCGGCGCGCGGCGTCGCGCGCCTGGCGGCAGATCTCGAGCTGGTCGTCGAGCGTGAGGTGCGCCGAGGGCTTGTTGTTCACCGTCTCCGCCGAGAGCCCGTCACGTCCCACGAGCCCGGGGACCGCTGCGACGAGCGCGTCGGCGTCGAGCTCGGGCGTCGCGCCCCCGCCGCCGGTCATGCCGATCGTTCCGCCCGCGGACAGGATCCGCACGCGTCGCGGCTGGTCTGGAGTGGAGAACGCCGTCGTCGCCATCGGCCGGACACGGTATCCGAGTGTGCGCCCCGGGCCCCCCGTCCGGGCGCGCGCGGGGGCTGGTGCACGTCCGTCCGCA
>JBFIDS010000653.1:0-2086 GCA_041603715.1 Paraconexibacter sp.
GCCGTCGACCACCTCCTCGACGAGGTCTGGGCCGACGCGCCCGAGAACCTCCGCCTCGCCGCGATGGTGACGCTCGCCGCGCACCTCGAGAAGCTCGACGAGGAGGATCGCCTCCCCGACGACGTCGAGCGGCCGGACGTGAGCTTCATGCGCGGCTACAGCGTGTAGACCCTCGCTACTCTCCAACGGTGTTCGGTCTCGGCCTCTGGAGCATCATCGTCCTCTCGACCGGTGTCCTCTCCGTACTCGCGATGTTCGCCTACATGGCGACCGGGCACGGCGTGCGGGACGACGAGGAGGGCGCACGGGACTTCTACGCCGAGCACGGCCGCTGGCCCGACCAGACGCCCGAGGAGGCGGCGCGTGAGCGCGCGGCCGCGCTGAGCGTCGAGCGCGCCCGCACGACGACGGCGAACCCGGACGGCACCGTCTGAGCGAGGGACGCACGCGCTCGGGTCACGTTGCCTGGACCTGGGCCGGCAAACGTGACCTGAGGTCGTGGGATCCCGGCCTCGACGGGCCCACCGGCTCAGGTCGTCAGCCCGCGGCGACTCGCGCCCGGGCGAGCGCCATGGCGGCGTCCAGCGGAGTGGTGCCCCGGTCGGCGGCGTCGTCGTACACCCGCCGCACCGTGTCTCCGATCGCCCGGACGCGCTCGCGCGCGACCCGCGGGTCGTAGCCCTCGGGCCTCAGCTCGACGCCGATGTTCACGATCCCGCCCGCGTTGGCGACGAAGTCCGGTGCCCACAGGACACCGTGCTCGGCGAGCAGCTCGGCGATTCCGTCGTCGGCGAGCTGGTTGTTCGCTGCGCCACAGACGATCGGGGCCCGCAGGGCCGGGACGGTCTCGTGGTCGAGTACGCCGCCGAGCGCGCACGGCGC
The DNA here is from genome assembly GCA_041603715.1 of Paraconexibacter sp. GTDB lineage: Bacteria > Actinomycetota > Thermoleophilia > Solirubrobacterales > Solirubrobacteraceae > Paraconexibacter. The sequence goes on from JBFIDS010000653.1 coordinate 883, forward strand.
GACGATGTCGACCGCGGCCCGCATCGCTGTGCGTGGCGAGACCCAGCGCGCCCCGAGCGCCTCCGCGTCGGCCCGCCGGGACCGGTTGATGTCGGCCACGACGAGGGACGCCCCCTCCTTCGCAAGCAGGCGCGCGAGCGGCAGCCCGACGTGGCCCAGGCCGATCACGGCGACGCGGCGCCCCGCGAGATCGGCGCTGCCGAGCGCACGCTCCGCGCTCTCCCTCATCGCGGCGAGCACACCGAGCGCGGTCCACGGCGACGGGTCCCCCGACCCTCCGCGGCGCCGGCTCAGCCCCGTGACGTGCGGGGTCGCCGAGGCGATCGTCGCCATGTCGCGCGCCGACGTGCCCACGTCCTCGGCGGTCACGTAGCGCCCGTCGAAGGCGTCGACGGTCTCGGCGAAATCGAGCAACGCATCCCGGCGACGGGCCGGCGTGAGTGGGGTCGCGTCGAGGACGACGACGCCCTTCCCGCCGCCGAGCGGCAGGTCGGCGACCGCCGACTTCCACGTCATCGCCCGGCTGAGACGCAGCGCATCCCGCAACGCGAGCCGGTTGTCGTCGTAGCGCCACAACCGGCCGCCCCCGAGCGCGCGGCCCCGCGCCGTCGAGTGCACCGCGACGATCGTCAGCAGGCCGGACCGACGTCCTCGCCGCAGAAGGACCTCCTCGTGGTCGAGGTCCGTGACGTAGCGATCCGCTGCGGTCACGTCGGGGGTGCGTCAGCCCGCGGAGTCCGGCGCGGGAGCGGTGCCGCCCGGACCGGGAGCGGGGTTTCCGGCGCCCGGAAGGCGCTGCGCCGGGTGCGCGGCGCCGCCGCCGGAGGAGGGGGGCGGCGAGGACGGGCCCGACCCGGTCGCGCTGGGGGCGCCCTCGGAGGAGGACGGGGCCGAGGGGCTCGACGCGGGAGGGCCTCCCGAGCCCGTACCCGTGCCCGCCCCGGCGCCCGTGCCGGCGTTCGTGCCCGTGTCCGGCCCGGGTGTCGAGCCGGGGAGGAGGTCCCCGACCGGCGGGACGGGACCGGGGAGCGGCTCGTCGGGCGCGAGGAGGCTCCCGGCGTCGTGCGCGGCCGCGACGTCGGACTCGATGAGCGGGGCACCGCCGGCGACGCCGACCGCCGCCGGGGGCGCGACGACCGACCGCGCGTCCGCGGGCGCCGGCTTCTCCTTGGCGGCGCCGGGACCGGCCGTGGCCGGGGAGCGA
>JBFIDS010000654.1:0-2080 GCA_041603715.1 Paraconexibacter sp.
CGCCTGCTGGGCGTCCTTCTGGCCGAAGTACGCGACGTCGGGGCCGACCATGCCGAACAGCTTCGTCACGACGGTGGTCACGCCGGAGAAGTGCCCGGGCCCCCGGTGGGCACCCTCGAGCGTCGAGGTGAGCGGACCGTCGACGACGACGGTCGTGGAGAAGCCCTCCGGGTACACCTCGTCGACCGTCGGGGCGAAGAGGACGTCGCAGCCGGACTCGGCCGCGACGGCGGCGTCCGCGCTCTCGTCGCGGGGGTAGGCCTCGAGATCGGCGCGCTCGTCGAACTGCGTGGGGTTGACGAACAGCGAGACGACGACGAGGTCGCACTCGCGGCGGGCGCGCTCCAGCAGGGAGACGTGGCCCGCGTGGAGCGCCCCCATCGTCGGGACGAGACCGACGCGGTGGTCGGCGCGCCGGGCGTCGCGGACCGTCTCCCGCATCTCGGCGACCGTGCGGACCGTCCTCACGCGGGCACCTCCTCGCGGGCGAGGTCGCGGGTGGCATCGGCGAGGACGTCGAAGAGGGGGAGGAGGTCCGGGGTGCGCTGCGCGACCGTGTCGCGCTGCCGGGTCACGGTCGCCTCGTCACCCCGGGCGATGGGGCCCGTGAGCGCGCGGCGACCGCCGACCCGCTCCCAGTTCTCGACGGAGGCGCGCACGAGCGGTGCGAGGAGGGCACGGGCCGCGGCGGGCTCGGTCGCGGTGGCGGCGAGACGCTCGGCGGCGGCCTCGAGCGTGACGAGGAAGTTCGACGCGATGGACGCCGCCGCGTGGTAGGCCGCCCGATCGGAGTCGGCGATGCGGACCGGCGTCATGCCGAGCGCCCGTGCCATCCGCGTCGCGGTCTCGAGGGCCCGCGGCGTCGCGCCGTCGACCGCGGCACCGGCGCCGGTGAAGGACGCGCCCGGCCCGGTGACCGTCATGAGCGGATGCAGCGAGAGCGCCTCGTGGCCGGCGGCGGTGATCGGTGCGAGCGGGGTCGCCCCGGAGCAGTGGCCGACGAGCCTGCCCTCGACGACGGGGAGGGCGTCGGCGGCGGCGGCGATCGCGCCGTCCGGGACGCCGAGGAGCACGACGGAGGAGGTGTCCGCGGCCGGGAGCCCGGAGCGGCCGTGGGGGCCGTCGACCCGGATGCCGGCCGCGGGGAGCGCGGCGGCGAGGGCGTGGCCGAGTCGACCTGCGCCGATCAGGGCGCAGTCGGGGGTTCCCGCTTCGGCGGGCCCGGGGTTCGGGATCTTGTCCATTTCTGTCGGTCCAGTCCCCTGCGGGGTACCGGTCGCGTCGTGATGGGGGTGCTGCGGTGAGGTGTTGTCGAGGTCCGGCCCCGGAGGTGACGGCCTCAGTACCGGAGAGTACACCTCGCCGGGGCGGAGGCAACACTCGCGGCCCGGCATCATGTCCCCTGGCCGCCGACGGCGCAAACACGGGTTCGGAAGCGGGCCTGCGACCACTACGATCGGGGGGGTGCCGACCGCCGAGCAGCGCCGTGCCGCCCTCCGCGAGTGCTCCGACCGGGCACGCGCCTGCACGCGCTGCACGGCGCTCGTCGAGAGCCGGACGCAGGTCGTGTTCGGCACCGGTGACCCCGACGCGAGCGTCCTGTTCGTCGGGGAGGCGCCGGGCCGTGAGGAGGACGCCCACGGGGACCCGCTCGTCGGTCGGGCGGCCCGCCTCTTCGACGAGCTGCTCGGGACGATCGGCCTCTCCCGGGCCGACGTCTTCGTCTGCACGCTCGTCCGCTGCCGGCCGCCCGACAACCGCGACCCCACGCCCGTCGAGATCGAGCGCTGCCGCGACTGGCTGCTCGGGACGATCGAGGCCGTCCAGCCGCGCGTCGTGTGCCCGCTGGGCAACGTGGCGACGAAGCTCCTGCGCGGCGATCCCACCGCGATCACCCGCGTGCACGGTTGCGCGGAGGTGCGCACCCTCGGTGGCCGGACCGTCCGTCTCTACCCGCTCTTCCACCCGGCGGCCGCGCTCTACCACCGCACGAGCGTCGAGCTGCTGCGCGCGGACGTCGCGCGGCTCCCCGATCTGCTCGCGCTCCCGCTCCCCGAGGCGCCGGCCGCCGGGCGCGCGA
>JBFIDS010000655.1:0-2070 GCA_041603715.1 Paraconexibacter sp.
GCTCGCTCGCATCACGTCGAGCGGCGCGACGGTGCCGGTCCAGCGCTCGAAGCTGAGCGCACCCTGGCGCACGAGGACCTCCAGGCCGTCGACGACCGCGCATCCGGCGAGGCGCGCTGCGTGGAGCAACGGGGTGGCGCCCTGCCGGTAGACGAGATCTGCGACGCATCGAAAGTCTTGGAGCGCATCGGCAGGGATGGGCAGTTCCTTGAACGTTGCGGACGGATCGTGGAGGCCGACGCTCGTGCAGTTGACGAGCACGGTGGCCGGAGAACGAGCCGAGGCGGTCGCGACGGCCTCGACGCCGAGGTCGGACGCGAGCTCGCGAGCGCGCTCTGGCGTGCGGTTCCACACCCTCACCTCCGCGCCCTCCTCGCGCAGCGCCCAGACGACCGCGCGGGCGCTCCCCCCGGCGCCGAGCACAAGCGCGGAGGTGCCGGGAGTCGCCGGGTCGACCCCCGCGTCGCGCAGCGCGGCGAGCGTGCCCGGGGCATCGGTGTTGTCGGCGTGGATCGCGCCAGAGGGCCCGAACGTGAGCGTGTTCGCCGCGCCGATCGCGCGGGCGGCGGCCGTCGCGTCCGTGGCGAGCGCGAGCGCGGCCTCCTTGTGGGGGATCGTCACGTTCGCGCCCGCGAAGCCGGCGCCCGGGAGCGCGCGGACCGTCTCGTCGAAGAGCCCGGGCGGGACGGGGAGGTGCTGGTAGGTCCAGCCCTGTGCGTCGAGGCCGGTCGCGCTCAGCGCGGCCCGGTGCATCGCCGGGGACCGCGAGTGCGAGACGGGCCAGCCGAGGACGCCGAGCCGGGGCACGCTCCGCCCGCTCAGCAGTTGCTCGGGTCGCGGCCGCCGCGGGCGTCACGGGCGCGGTTGTACTCGGCGACGTCCTGCTGGAACTCCGCATCGGTCTCCGAGAAGGCGTGGGCACCCTCACCGCAGGGCTTGACGACGTAGTAGAGCGCGTCGCTCTTCGCCGGCTTGGCCGCCGCCTGCAGCGACTTGAGCCCTGGGTTGCCGATCGGGCCGGGCGGGAGTCCCTGGCGCTTGCGGGTGTTGTAGTCGCTGTCGATCTCCAGCTCGCTCACCTTCAGCGGCTGCGTCCACTGGTTGAGGCGGAAGCGGATCGTCGCGTCGATCCCGAGCGGGATGCCCTGCTTGAGCCGGTTGTAGATCACCGCCGAGATGAGCGGGCGCTCCTTGTCGATCGCCGCCTCGCGCTCGATCATCGAGGCGATGATGAGCACCTCGTAGGGCGTGAGATTCGCCCGCTTCGTCGCGGCGAGGTCGAGCGTGGCGAACTGCTCCTGGAACGTCTCGAGCTGCTTGGCCACGAGGTCGCGGACCGTCGCGGGCTTGCGCAGCTCGTAGGTCGCCGGGAACAGGAAGCCCTCGACGTTGGGCAGGTCGCGGGGCGCGTCGTAGAGGCGGCGGGGGGAGAAGCCCTTGGGCTTGCGCGTCGCCTCCATGTAGTCGCCGCGCAGCCCGGTCTCCCGGATGATCGGCAGGGTCTCGCGCCGCGACCGGCCCTCGGGCACGGTGACGCTCTCGGTCGGCGCCGCCTCGGGAGCGGTCGTGAGCGCGTCGATGGCCTTCGCGTACGTCATGCCCTTCGCGAGCGTGTGCGGACCGGCGCGCAGATCCTCGAAGTCGCCGCTCATGCGGGCGCGGAGCCCGAAGAAGAAGCCGGAGTCGACGACGTCGGCGTCCGCGAGGATCGTCCCGATGTCGCCGGCCGAGGCGCCCGCCGGGATCTCGACCCGGACCTCACCGCTGCCGGCGCCGTCACCGGCGAACGGCTCGAAGAGGGCGTTGGCGAAGTAGGCGATCGCGACGATCCCCAGGAGGGCGACGACGCCGAAGAGGCGCAGCACGACACGCCGGCGGGGTCGAGGGGAGCGCGGCCCGGCGGGACCGCGCCGGACGCGCCCGGTCGCGGAGGCCTCGCCGCTGCGCGCGGCCGCGACCTCCGTCTCCGTGACGCGGCGCACGCCGACCGGGGCGTCGTCGGCGGCCCCGAGCGGCTCGGGGCGGCCGGGGACGGGCGGCAGCGATCCCGTCCGCTGACGGCGGCGGGCA
>JBFIDS010000656.1:0-2065 GCA_041603715.1 Paraconexibacter sp.
CACGTCCGCGGGCGCTGTCGATCGTCACGCCGAGGCCTCCGGTCAGGAGGCCTCGGGGCGCTGCGGATCGCTCCCGTGCACGCGCACGATCGACCGCAGGGCGACGAGGTACCCGGCGACCACGAACGGACCGGCGAGCGCCTTGAGGCTCTCCTCGGCGATGAACTCCGCGCTGGAGACCTTCCAGAACGAGTCGAGGACCTGGGAGCCGACGCCGAGCCCCGCCCCGACGAGCAGCAGGACCGCCGCCGCCGGATGGTGGAGCAGCACGAGCGCGCGCCGCGCGAGCACGAGCGCGACCACGGCGAGAAGCATGATGAGGAGAGCCGCGTCGACGTTGACGATCTCGAACGGGGCGACGGCGCCGACCGTGGTCTCGAGCCAGCGACCGAGGTAGATCGTCGGCTGTCCGATCTCCACCACGGCGAGCAGCGCGAAGATCCCCGCGGAGAGCCCCCAGAAGCTCGCATGCCAGCGCGGGGAGCCGGGCTCCCGGCGGAACGCGGCACGGGCCACCACGGCGGCGGCGAGGAGGATCGCGAAGCTCAGCCACGTCCCGGGCATGCCTTCTCGGAAGTAGGCCGGCGGGTCGTCGCGGACGAGCTCGCCCAGCGGGACGCCGATCAGCGGAAGGCCGACACTCACCGCGAGGAGGCCGCCGAGGACGGCACCGGGTCGCGCGCTCAGCTCGACGGCACGCGCGTCGGCGCGGGCGGACAGCTCTCGGACCCGCGAGGAGGCGCGGGATCCGAAACCCGGAGTTGGCGCAATGGCCTCTCCCATAGTGCGACTGTAGAGGCATTGCCAGACGTCGTGCGCCGGATGTCCGCGGCGGATCGTCGTGTCCACCACCTCACGGTGGATCCGCGGTCGGCCGGACGCCTCCTCGCGGCACCTCGACGGCGCTACCGTCCCCGTCATGAGAGCCCGTTCCGCCTCCGCCCCCGGTACGGCTCCGGACACGACCGGACCGGTGACCGCGCGTCCGCAGCCATGACCCGGGTCCGCCACACCGAGGACGCGCCTCGCCGGCCCGGACAGACGTTCGAGCTCGTCAACTTCACCGAGGCCGGCGAGTGGGTCGTGCGCGACAACGACGACCACGTCCTCCTCCTCGACGACGACTGGGTCGAGGTGAGGTGCGACCGCTGCGGGCAGTGGTCGCACGGCTGCGCTCCGGTCGACGACGGCTGGGCGTGCGACGCGAACTGCGAGCGGCCGGTGTAGCGCGACCGGGGCGACCGGCGCGGCCGGCCGGATGCCAGGGACGCTGCCGGCCGGTCATCCAGCTGAACGAGATCCTCTGATCACGGCCGGACGACGCAAGCGGGCGACGGGGATCGAACCCGCGACCTTTGGCTTGGGAAGCCAACGCTCTACCAACTGAGCTACACCCGCGCTTGCGCCCCGGAGCATAGCGACCCGCCGGGTGCCGACGGACTGATCCGCGGCGTCGCCGGGACCGCACCTGCGTCCACGGATCGCGCTCGCGGCCCCCGTCGGAGGGGCGGCGCGCCACCGCGATTCCCTACCCTCAGACACGTGAAGCGTCCCGCCGTCCCCATCGCCGTGATCGCCGTCAGCGCCCTGCTCGTCGGCCTGCTCGTCTACGGCGTCGCCGGCGGCGGCACCTCCACCACGCTCGACGACGCCGTCAAGGCCGGTGAGCGCCCCGCCGCACCGGCCGCGGACGTCGCCCGGCCGCTGCTCGACGGGGGCGAGGCGCGCCTGTCTGATTACCGCGGCAAGGTCGTCGTGCTCAACTTCTGGGCCTCGTGGTGTGAGCCGTGCCGCGCCGAGGCACCCGTCCTCCAGGCCGCGCAGGAGCGCCTGGAGCGGGCCGGGGCCGGGACCGTGCTCGGCGCGACGCACACCGACGCGACGGCGGACTCGAAGGATTTCGAGGAGGAGCTCGGGCTCGAGTTCCCCTCCGTCCGCGACGTCGATCTCGAGCTGTTCCGCGCCTTCGGCGGCACCGGGGTGCCCGAGACGCACGTCATCGACCGGGAGGGCCGGGTCGTCGCCCTCTCGCGGGGCCAGGTGAGCGAGGGGTTCCTCACGGACG
>JBFIDS010000657.1:0-2064 GCA_041603715.1 Paraconexibacter sp.
CTGGCTCATGCTCTCGGCGCCACCCGCGAGGACGACGTCGGCCACGCCCGTCTGGACACGCATCGCCGCGTCGATGACCGCCTGCAGGCCCGAGCCGCAGCGCCGATCGATCTGCAGGCCCGGAACGCTCACGGGCAGCCCGGCGTCGAGGGCGGCGACCCGCCCGATCGCCGGGGCCTCGCCGCTCGGGTAGCACTGGCCGAACAGCACGTCGTCGATCGCCTCCGCCGGGAGCGAGGTGCGCTCCAGCAGTTCCCCGATGACCGCTGCCGCGAGGTCCACCGCCGGCACGGTCCTGAACACGCCGCCGTACCCGCCCACGGGGGTTCGCAGGGGCTCGCAGATGACGGCGTCGCGCATGGGTCTTGGCTCCAGGGGTCGGTCTCGGAAACGGCGGCGCACACTAACGCGCCACGTCCGCTCACCGGCCCGACGTGACCTCCGCGATCACGCGCACGAGCGACCCGTCGAGGACCACGTCCTTGAAGAGGTGCATCGTCGCGCCCGCCGCGCGCGTCGCCGCGCCGGTCCCCGGCGTCGGGTCGGCCGTGAGAACGACGACGGGAACGCCGGGGCAGGCGGCCCGGATCGCCGCCACCGCGTCGGTTCCCTGCGCATCGGGCAGGCCGAGGTCGCACACCACGACGTCCGGGGGGTCCGACCCCACCGAGGCGAGCGCCTCCGTGAGCGTCGCCGAGACCCGCACGAGAGCGGCGGTGCCGAGCGTGGCGACGACGAGCGCGGCGAAGTCCGCGGAGTCCTCGACGAGGAGGACCCGGGGCGGGTTCACCACCGCGGGGGGACGTCGACGACGACACGCAGTCCGCGGCCGTTCGCCGCCGTCCCCAGCGAGAGTTGCCCGCCGTGCGCGGCCGCGACCCGGCGGCAGACGTCGAGCCCCACCCCGGCGTGTGCTCCTGGCTCCACCCCGGGGCCGCGACGGAACGGCTCGGTCGGGGACGGCCTCACGTCGGGGATCCCCGGGCCATCGTCGGTCACCGTGAGGGTCCACGCCGCACCCGCGCCGGCGCGGACCTCGACCTCGGCCGCGGCGCCACCATGCTCGCGCACGTTGGAGAGCAGCTCGACGAGGAGCATCTCGACGAGCGCGCGGTCCCCCTCGACGGCGGCGTCGGCCGCGCCACCTCGGACCTCGACGCCGTCCGCGGCCCGCTCGAGGAGCGGACCGATCGCGACGATGCCGCGCTCGGCCTCGCGGTCGGCGGAGGCGAGCCTCACGAGGCCGTCGAGGATCGCGCCGAGGCGGGCGACGGCGCGGCCCTGTGCCCCCTCCGCCCCCGCGAGGGAGGAGCGCAGCACGAGGACCGGCTCGGCGAGGGCGTGGGCGACGGCGCTCAGGCTGACGTCGCCGGCAGGCGACGCGCTCACCCGACGGCCACGTTGGAGCTCGCGTCCCCGCGCAGGCGGCCGGCCTCGACGATGGCGTCACGCCGGGTCGACACGCCGAGCTTGCGAAGGATGCTCTTGACGTGGGAGCGGACGGTCTCGCCCGTGAGGACGAGCTCGTCGGCGATGGTCTCGGTCGTCCCGCCGTCGCAGAGGAGGTCGAGGACCTCCCACTCGCGGTCGGTGAGGCTCGAGCGAACGGGCCTCATCCCGCTCGCATCCTCGCGGGTGTGCTGGAAGCGCTCGACGAGCCGCGCGGTGAGGCGGCGCGGCACGGCGGCCTCACCGTCCGCGACGGCGCGGACGATACGCGGCAGCGTCTCAGGATCGACGGACTTGCGCAGGAAGCCCACGGCGCCCGCCCGCAGGCCGAGGAGTCCGAGATCCTCGTCCTCGCTGGCGGTGAGGAGGACGATGCGGACCTCCGGGTGGGAGGCGTGGATCGCCCGTGTCGCCTCGAGCCCGTCGATGCCGGGCATGAGGACGTCGAGGAGAAGGACGTCGGGCGTGTAGTAGACCGAGAGCTCGATCGCCTCCCGTCCTCCGACGGCCTCGGCGACGACCGTGATCCCGGCAGCCTGGAGGGCGTCCTTCACCACGCGGCGGGCGAGCGGGTCGTCGTCGGCGATGATCGTCCTCAGCGGCGGAGGCGGCGAA
>JBFIDS010000658.1:0-2063 GCA_041603715.1 Paraconexibacter sp.
CGCCCGTAGGGCGGGCCGTAGCGGCGATCGCCACGCGCGCGGCCGCGCGCCCGGGGGCCCGCCCGCGCAAGGTGCGGTCGTCGTTCAGGCGGCGGCGAGGTGCTCGTCGAGGACCTCGGCCGGGGTGCGCCATCCGAGCGTCTTGCGTGGTCGGCTGTTGAGCGCGTCGGCGACGGCGGCGAGGTCCTCGGCGCTGTGACGGGCGAGGTCGGTGCCCATGGTGTCCCGCGTCAAGGAATCCGCGCAGTCTGGCGCGTTGGAGGTGGGGTGATCGGCTCGTCGGTCGCGGCGTTGTCGGGGTCGGCGAGGTAGCGCTCGATCGGCCGAGCGCCGAGTAGGGTCTCGTGCGGGCGGACGTGGTTGTAGAGCTGTCGGAACGCTTCGACCATGCGGGTCATCTCGGTGCCGTCGGCTGGGAGCTCGCGCCAGAGGTGTTCGATCTTGATCGCGCCGTGGTAGCGCTCGATGACGCCGTTGGTCTGCGGGCTCTTGCGCCGTGTGCGCACGTGCGTGAGTTCGGGCCGGCTGGCGATGTAGCGCTCGAACCCTGTGCTCTTGAAGCACGGTCCGTTGTCGCTGACGACGATCACCGGCGTGATCTCACCGGTCGTCGGGCAGGTGACGTCGTCGAGGAGCGAGTGGCCGAGGAGGTCGTGGACCTGGCAGCGGGCGTCCTCGATCGAGCTGATCGCGTCCCGCGTGTTCTGCGTGGCGGTGACCGGGCCGGCGAGCACGAGCTTGGTGGCGTAGTCGATGACGTCGCCGGATCGCCACGTGCCGCCGCCGCTGGTCTCGAGTTCGAAGAAGTCGGTCTGCCAGACGCGGTTGCGTCGCGTGGGGATCGTGACGAACGCCTCCCGGCGGGCGGTGGCGAGATCGCGGCGCTCGCGCGCGTCGTCGACCGGCAGCACGAGGCTGGCGTCGCGCAGGACGCGCAGGCAGGTCGCATCGGTCACCTGCAGGCCGTCGTGGCGGCACAGCCAGGCGATCTTGCGATGCCCCACTGAGGGAACGCCAGCGCCATCGCGACGACCTGCTCGCCGACGCGGTCGCGGACCGGGCGCGGCCACGGGCCCCGCGGCACCGCTTGTCCGGCGTGGTGGCGGGCGCGACGGTCGTAGTAGGTGCGGCGGCCCAGGCCGACGATCTCGCAGAACCGCGCGACCGTCAGGCCGTGCTCGACGCGGAGTTGCTCGAGCTCAGCGAAACCCCATCCCCGACGGGCCGCCGCGCTTGAGCGCGCGCAGCTCGACGTGCGCCTCGCCGAGCGCGCGGGTGAGATCGTCGACCTCCGCCTCCAGCTGCGCCTCGCGACCGGTCGGCTTGCCCTGCCGGCCACCCTGCTGCAGGCCGTCGCGGCCGCCGTGCAGGAACTGCTCCTTCCACTTCCCGATCGACGTCTCCGAGATCCCGTGGCGGCGCGCGGCCTCGGCGATCGACGCCTCACCGGACAACACCGACAGCACGATCTTCAGCTTCGTCTCAACGGGATGCACGGACGGACGGGCCACGGCGGGTCTCCTCACGGGATCAAGGCGGGGCCCTTGCGACGGTCGCGCGCGGTGGTGATCACACAGCCGACTCGGTCGCCCTACGGGCTCCCTTCGCCGACTACGTGATCACCACCGCCGCAGGTCCCCCGGGGTCCCCACTAACGAGTGTGCGGAGAAGTCTGACGCGGGACAACCGCCACCGCCGTCAGGACGAGGAGCAGCGTCAACGGAGCAGCGACACGGACAACGCTGGCATACCCTCGACCCATCCCAGAGCGACGGTAAGCGATCGCTCACGTGGGCGTCTAGCGGCGATTGCCTGCGAACACCCGGAGCGTCGAGAAGAGCACGACTCCAATGACGTGACCTCTGATTGGCGCCCACTCACCTTGGCGACCAAGTCACGTTGGTCGTAGAGAGCCACCTCGAGACCGGGGCGCGGGTTAGAGTTCGCTCAATGTCCCGGAGCGAACAGATCCTTGAGACCGCACTGACCCTCTTTCAGGAGCGGGGCTTTGCGGCCGTGGGCGTCGCCGAACTCGGGGAGCGCGCGGGCGTGAGCGGCCCGGC
>JBFIDS010000659.1:0-2059 GCA_041603715.1 Paraconexibacter sp.
CGGCTACCTCAAGGCGGTCGGCCGCCTGATGAGAGAGGGCGACCCGTACGCCCGCGCGCAGGAGAGCGACGTCCGCGCGCTCTTCACCGCCTACGACCCGTGGGCGGGCCTCGCAGGGCACCACCTCCTCGTCGGCGCGGGGTCCTTCCCGCGCCCGGAGGGCGGTCGGAGCACGGCGCTGCGGGCCGCCGCGTAGACCCGACCGCCCCCCGGGGTCAGTCGAGCCCCTCCCGCTCGCCGCCGATCGCCGCACCGGGAAGGAACTCGTTCGTCAGCGAGATCGGGTCGATCGGCTTCGTCACGAGGCCGCGGTCGAGCATCCAGTCCCCATACCGGCGCCACTCGTCGGGGTCCATGAAGCCGAACGGGTCCTCCGGGTCCTCGGGGAAGAACACCGGCAGCGTCTTCTCGACGACGGCGGTCTGGAGCTTGCGCTCGAGGTCGGGGTTGGCCCTCAGCAGCGCGTCGATCCCGGGCCTCGGGTTCTCCCGCAGGGACTCCGTGCCCTGGCGCAGCGCCTGGAAGAAGCGGCGGATGACGGCCCCGCGGTCGCGTGTCGTCTGCTCCGTCGCGATGACGACGAGCTCGTTGTAGGTGGGGACGCCGGCCTGCTCGATCCGGATGATCTGCGGATCACGGTCCTCGAGCTCGAGCGCGGTGCCTTCGTAGTTCCAGAAGGAGCCGAGCGTCGCGTCGACGCGCTTGGAGATCATCGCGGGCGTGAGGTTGAAGCCGACGTTGATCTCCTCGACGTCGTCGGCGGGCACGCCGGCCTCCTCGAGCACCGCCCTCAGGTACGCGGACTGGTAGGGGATGCCCGCGGTCCCGACCTTCTTGCCGCGCAGGTCCTCGGGCCTGCGGATCTTCGCGGCGGGGAGGGAGATGATCGAGGTGAGCGGCTTCTGCGCGATCGCGCCGACCGCGACGACCTTCGTGCCCTTGTCGCGGGCGAGGAGCACCTCGGGCTCGTAGCTGATCGCGAGGTCCGCGCGGCCTGCGGCGACGAGCTTCAGCGGCGCGGCGGGATCGGCCGGCGTCTGGATCTCGAGGTCGATGCCGACCCGGTCGAAGGCCCCCGACGCCTGCGCGGCGTAGAGGCCGACGTGGTCGGCGTTGGGGAAGAAGTCGAGCATCAGGGTCAGCTTCTCGCGCGGCGGCGCGCCCGCGACCTCGTCGTCCTTCTCGCCGCAGGCGGTGAGGACGAGGGTCGCGACGAGGAGCGCGAGCGCGGTGGACAGGGGACGGGCACGGCGGGGGGTCATCGGGACGAGGGTCCTCCGGGTCGGTGCGCCCAGGGGAGCAGACGTCGCTCCGCGAGGGCGAGGGCGTAGAAGAGCAGGACGGCGAACGCGGCGAGCAGGACGACCGCGGCCCACGCTCGCTCGGTCTCGAGCTGGCCGTTGGCCTGGGTGATGAGGTGGCCGAGCCCGGAGCTGGACCCGGACTGCTCGGCGAGCACGGCGCCGATGACGGCGATCGCCACCGAGATCCGCGCACCGGACAGGGCCGCCGGGAGCGCGGCGGGGGCCTGGCCCCACCAGAACGCCTGGCGACGGGAGGCGCCGAGCGTCTTGAGCAGCTTGAGCTGCGCCGGGTCGGTGCGGTCGAGGGCGTCGAGGGTCGTCACCGCGACCGGGAAGAAGCAGATGATCGTGATGATCGCGAGCTTGGGGCCGAGGCCGAAGCCGAGCCAGAACACCAACACGGGTGCGAGGATCACGATCGGGACGGCCTGGGACCCCACGAGGAGCGGATAGGTCGCGCGGCGCATGAGCGGCGACCGGTGCAGCGCGACGGCCGCCGCGGTTCCCGCGAGCAGCGCGCAGACGACCCCGAGGCCGACCTCGGACGCGGTGACGAGGAAGTCGTCCCAGAGGATCGCGCGGTCGTCGACGATCGCCGTCGCGATGTCCGTGGGGGAGGGGAGGAGGAGCGGTTCGACGTCGCCCAGGACGGTGTAGAGCTGCCAGGCCCCGAGGAGCGAGAGGACGACGAGGGCGGGGAGCACGTCTCAGCGCAGCCCCTCGAGCGCGACCCGCCGCGCCTCGACGACCGCGGC
>JBFIDS010000660.1:0-2055 GCA_041603715.1 Paraconexibacter sp.
CCGGTACGCGCGGCGGCCGTCGAGGTCCGCGAGGCGGCGACCGCCGGGCTCGTGCGCGTGCTCCCGCGGGGCCCCGTGACCGTCGCCGACGGCGGGGCCCAGGCGCTCACCGCGCTCGCGGGCTTCGGGGACCTGCGGCCCGACCGCCCGCTCGTGTACGCCCCGGACCTCGATCGCGAGGCGCTCGCCGAGGCGATTCGCGGCGGGGCGGCGTTCGTCATCGCCGACGGGGTGCCGCGACGCGCCTTCGTCCCGGACCGCATGCGCGGAAACACGGGCCCGATCCTCGCGGAGGACGTCGACATCGACGAGGGCGGGATCCGCCTCGACCCGTTCGCGGTCGGCTCGGACGGAACCGCCGGGGAGGACCGCCCGGACGCGCAGACCGTCGCGGTCCTGCGGGGCCGCGGAGGCGTGCGCTCGATCACGGCGCCCTCGAACCCGAGGGCGACCCAGTTCCCCGAGCATCGCCCGACCGCGGCGCTCGACGGCGATCGCTCCACGATGTGGCTCGCCGATCCCTCGCTGGACCCGTCCGAGCATCGTCTCGACGTCACGTTCGAGGAGCCGCGGGACGTGCCGCGGATCGCTCTGACCCCGGGCTCGGACAGCCGCGGCGTCGTGCGCGCGGTGGAGGTCAACGGCCGCCGGCATGTCCTGGGGCCGGGCCGCAACGTGTTGCGCACCGCGCTGCGGAAGGTCTCGCGCCTGCGGGTGGCGATCACCGAGGTCGACGTCCCTCGTGCGGCGAGCCCGGGCGCCGGCGGCATCCGGGAGCTCGAGATCCCGGGCGTGAAGGTGCGCGAGGTGCTGCGGCCTCCGGTGCTCCTCGAGCAGTCCCTCCGCGGTGAGGACCTCGCGATGAGCCCGCTCTCGTACGTGTTCTCCCGCGTGACCGCCGACGCCCCCGCCCTGCGCGAACGCCAGCGTGGGGAGCCCCAGGCGCGCCGTCTGCGCGATGCGATGGACCCGGAGCGACGTCTCACGCGGCTCCTCCACCCGCCGATCGCGCGGCGCTACGACGCCGAGGCGTGGCTGAGCATCGACCCGCGAGCGTCCGATCGCTCGCTCGACCGGATCGCCTCGCCCGCCGCCGTCGATCTCGCCGCCCGCTCGTCGTCGCGGTTGGAGAACCGCCCGCGCCATCGCGCGTCCGGAGCGTTCGACGGCGGGGACGAGCGCGCGTGGATCGGGCAGTGGATCGCTGGGCGACCGGCGTGGATCTCGTGGCGGACGCCGCGCACGACGGCGATCGCCCGGATGCGCCTCGTCCCCCCGGCCGCGCGCGTCCGCGTGCCGACCCGTGTCCGCCTCACGGCCGAGAGCGGTGCGTCGCAGATCGTGCCCGTGCGCTCCGACGGCTTCGTCCGCTTCCCCGAGGCGGTCCGTGGCCGCTCGTTCCGCCTCGAGATCGTCGATGCCGCGTTCCGGCCCGGGACACCGGCCGCGGCGCTGCGGCGGCGCGCGGTCGGGATCGGGGAGCTGCGCGGGGCGGGCGTGGATCCGGTCCCCGCACGGCGCACGGGCCGGGTGAGCATGCCGTGCGGAGCGGCGGAGATCCGGGCGGGCGGCCGGACGGCGCGCCTGCGGATCGATCCGCAGGACATCGCCCGCTTCGACGCCGGCCAGCCCCTGCGGGCGGTCGGCTGCGGGCAGGTGCGCCTCTCCGACGAGCGGATCGAGCTGTCCGACCCCGGCCGGTCGGCGTGGCGGATCGACCATCTGCGCCTCGCCTCCGCCCCGACCGCGGGGCTCACGGTCGCCGGCTTCGGAGGTCGCGTCGTCGACGCGGGCACCCTCGGTCGCGGCGAGCGCACCGGCGTCGAACTGGAGGTCGAGGGCCCGGCCTGGCTCGTCCACGGTGAGGCGTTCGACACCGGGTGGCGCGCCTCGTGCGACGGCCGCGACCTGGGGGATCCGCTCCCGCTCCTCGGCTACGCGACGGGCTGGCGGATCGAGCGTGGCTGCGAGTCCGTCGAGTTCACGTTCGGCCCGGGCGGGCTCCAGCGCGCGGGCTTCTTCGTGAGCGGTGCGGGCACGGTCCTCATCCTCGCG